>NZ_JBCNTJ010000008.1:0-237383 GCF_039581215.1 Pseudomonas halotolerans | reverse complement strand
CGACGGAAATGTTGACTGACGCACCGCCTTCGCGAGCAAGCCCGCTCCCACAAAGGTTTTATGGTGTGTTTGTAGATTCCGTCCTTCAGGCATAATCCGCCCCAATCCAAACAAAGGACGAGGCCCGTGAGTTCAGTGAACAAATCGATTTTGTTGGTCGACGACGACCAGGAGATTCGCGAACTGCTGGACACTTACCTCAGCCGTGCGGGTTTTCAGGTGCGGACCACGCCCGACGGTGCCGGGTTTCGCCAGGCGCTGAACGATGCACCGAGCGATCTGGTGATCCTCGATGTGATGCTGCCCGACGAGGACGGCTTCAGCCTTTGCCGCTGGGTTCGCCAGCACCCGCGCCAGGCCCACGTACCCATCATCATGCTCACCGCCAGTTCCGACGAGGCCGACCGGGTCATCGGCCTGGAGCTGGGGGCCGATGATTACCTGGGCAAACCCTTCAGTCCGCGTGAACTGCAGGCGCGCATCAAGGCGCTGTTGCGTCGGGCGCAGTTTGGCCAGGAACGCGCCGGCGGCGAAGTGCTGGCCTTCGACGAGTGGCGGCTGGACATGGTCAGTCATCGGCTGTTCCATGCCGACGGCGAAGAAGTGATCCTTTCCGGCGCCGATTTCGCCTTGCTCAAGCTGTTTCTTGATCATCCCCAGGAAATCCTCGACCGCGACACCATCGGCAACGCCACTCGCGGTCGTGAGTTGATGCCCCTGGACCGAATCGTCGACATGGCGGTCAGTCGCCTGCGTCAGCGCCTGCGTGACACCGACAAGCCACCGCGGTTGATTCGCACGGTACGCGGCAGTGGTTATCAACTGGCGGCCAGTGTGATTGCCAGCAATGGTCATTGATTGGATCAAGAAAATAGCCCGGCGGGTGCCGGTGCCGCGTTCGTTGCTTGGAAGAATGCTGCTGCTGACCCTGCTGGTGGTGCTGTTCGCCCAGACCCTGTCCAGCCTGATCTGGGTCTCGCAACTGCGCGCCACCCAGCTCGAAGGGCTGGTCACCAGCGCCCGTAGCCTGGCCCATTCGATGACCGCCAGTGTCAGCTATCTGCGCTCGTTGCCGGTGGCTTACCGGCCATTGGTGCTGGATCAATTGCGCAGCATGGGCGGCACGCGGTTTGTCGTCACGCTCAATGACAAACCCCTGGGCATGGACGTGCTGCCGGTGACACCGCGCAAGCTGGCGGTGCTCAAGGCGGTGGACGACGTACTGCGCAAATCCCTGGGCAAGGACGCCGACATCTCGGTGAAGTTTGTCAGCCCCGAAGACCTGCGGATTTTCAACGGCGGTCTGAAGCTTGATGAATTGCCGCGCTCCTGGGCCCACTACGCCTTGACCCTGGAACCGGTGAACCCGCCCGTGCTGGTCACGCAAATCCAGATGGCGCCGGGCGAATGGTTGTACATCGCCTCGCTGCTGCCCGAGCCCTACACCAGCCTTGAAGAACAGGACCTGCCGGCGCAGCAGGTGGGCTTTATCGTGCTGACCAGCAGCCTGTTGTTGCTGTTCATCGGTTTGCTGGTGCATTGGCAGAGCCGGCCCCTCAAACGCCTGGCCCGGGCGGCACGCGACATGTCCCTGGGCGCCGAAGTGGAAC
This sequence comes from Pseudomonas halotolerans, assembly GCF_039581215.1. Lineage (NCBI taxonomy): Bacteria > Pseudomonadati > Pseudomonadota > Gammaproteobacteria > Pseudomonadales > Pseudomonadaceae > Pseudomonas > Pseudomonas halotolerans. The sequence continues at coordinate 235,773 of NZ_JBCNTJ010000008.1, read as the reverse complement.
CGGTAGCTGAAGGCGGCGGCAGCGAAGTGGTGGAAGTGGGCAGGGCATTCAATGCCATGCGTGAGCGCATCAGCCGTTACCTGACCGAACGCAGCCAATTGTTCAGCGCGATTTCCCATGACCTGCGCACGCCGATCACGCGGCTGCGCTTGCGAGTGGAGTTGCTGGAGGACGAAAACCTGCAAGCCAAGTTCGGCCGCGACCTGGACGAACTGGAGTTGTTGGTCAAAGGCGCGTTGCAATGCGTCAAGGACACCGACATTCACGAAAACATCGAGCCGGTGGACCTCAACCATGTGCTCGATTGCCTGGTCGAACCGTACCTGGCGCCCAGCGGCAATGGCCGGGTGACCCAGGATGGCCGCGCGTTGGCGCCGTATCCCGGCAAGCCGCTGGCGCTCAAACGCTGCATCGGCAACCTGATCGACAACGCCTTGAAGTACGGGCAGAACGCCCATCTGCACATCGATGACGATGAAACCGCGTTCATCCTGCACGTCGACGACGAGGGGCCGGGCGTGCCGGAGCAACGCCTGGAGCAAGTCTTCGAACCGCACTTTCGTCTGGCCGGGCAGCAGCAAGGGTACGGGTTGGGACTGGGCATCGCCCGCAACATCGCCCATAGCCATGGCGGCGAAGTCAGTCTGCAGAACCTGCGCGAAGGTGGGTTGCGGGTGACGTTGCAGTTGCCCCGCAGTGTCGATTAGTCAGACCGCGTTATCGTTCATCGCGAGCAAGCCCGCTCCCACATTGGATCTGTGGTGTTTATGCATGGTGTATCCATGTGGGAGCGGGCTTGCTCGCGAAGACGCCAGTAGCCTCAACATCGCTCAAAGAAATGTCACAAGTCGGTGACATAACTCGCCCCTTTCGTTACCTGCCGCCCGCCATCCCTTGTTTAGACTCCCTGCGTCAAAACAACAAAAAAAGGTACTCCCATGGACACCTTCCAACCGGCCTTCAGCAGTTGGCTGAACGCGCCTGCCCACCAGCAATGGCTTGCCGCCGAAGGCTTGCGTCTGCTGGCGTTCGCCAAGGCCTCCAGGCTGCCGGACGGCTTTGGCAACCTGGATGACCAGGGCCGTCTGCCGGACGATGCTCGGGCCGAAACCATGAACACCGCGCGCATGACCCATAGCTTTGCCATGGCCCATATCCAGGGGCTGCCCGGCTTCGCCGAACTGGTGGACCACGGTGTCCAGGCCCTCAGCGGCCCTCTGCGGGACGCCGAGCACGGCGGCTGGTTCGCCACGGCGCAAGCCCATGAGCACGACACCGGCAAGGCCGCCTACCTGCACGCATTTGTTGCCTTGGCAGCCAGTTCCGCGGTGGTGGCCCAGCGTCCCGGCGCCCAGGCGTTGCTGGATGAAGCCGTGCGGGTGATCGATGCGCACTTCTGGAGCGAAGAGGAGGGCGCCCTGCGCGAGTCCTTCAACCGCGACTGGAGCGACGAAGAAGCTTATCGCGGCGCCAACAGCAACATGCACGCCACCGAAGCCTTCCTGGCCCTGGCCGATGCCACGGACGATCCTCGCTGGCTGGTCCGTGCGCTGCGCATCGTTGAACGGGTCATCCACGGCCACGCTGCGGCGAATGACTACCAGGTGGTGGAACATTTCGACCGTGACTGGCAACCGCTTCGCGAGTACAACCACGACAACCCCGCCGACGGTTTTCGCCCTTACGGCACCACGCCCGGCCACGGTTTCGAATGGGCGCGGCTGCTGTTGCACCTTGAAGCTGCTCGGGTGCAGATGGGTATGTTGACGCCCGGCTGGCTGGCCCAGGACGCGCAAAAACTCTTCGACCAGAACTGCCGTCACGGTTGGGAGGTCGATGGTGCGCCAGGCATTGTCTACACCCTGGACTGGGACAACCGTGCCGTGGTTCGCCATCGCCTGCACTGGGTTCATGCCGAAGCGGCCGCCGCCGCCAGCGCCTTGCTCAAACGCACCGACGAGGCGCAATACGAAGCCTGGTATCGGCGGTTCTGGGAGTTCTGTGACAAACATTTCATCGACCGTTGCAACGGTAGCTGGCACCACGAACTCGATCCGCAGAACCGCCCCAGCGCCGACATCTGGCCGGGCAAGCCGGACTTGTATCACGCCTGGCAGGCGGTGCTGATCCCGCGCTTGCCCCTCGCCCCCAGCATGGCGACGGCGTTGGCGAAACTCTCCAGTGCCGCACCTGTGTAACCATGTCGTGACATTTACGCGTCCCTTCGTTACCTGCCAAGGGATTTCCCCTGTTTAGAATCCGTGCAGCGCAAGCATCAGACTTGCATGCATAACAACAAGAAAGGTACTTCTAGATGAATGCGATTTCTCGCCTCGCTACTGTCATTTCTCTTGCTTCCCTGCTTCCTGTCGCAGCATTCCCTGTCAACGCCCTGGCCGCCGAATCCAAAGGCAGCGTCGAAGTCGTTCACTGGTGGACGTCCGGTGGCGAAAAAGCCGCGGTCGATGTGCTCAAGGCCCAGGTCGAGAAAGACGGTTTTACCTGGAAGGATGGCGCTGTTGCCGGGGGTGGCGGTTCCACGGCCATGACCGTGCTCAAGAGCCGCGCTGTGGCCGGTAACCCACCGGGTGTGGCCCAGATCAAAGGCCCGGACATCCAGGAGTGGGCGTCCACCGGGCTGCTCGACACCGACGTCCTGAAAGACGTGGCCAAAGCAGAGAAGTGGGACAGCCTGCTCGACAAGAAAGTCTCCGATACGGTGAAGTACGAGGGTGATTACGTCGCCGTGCCGGTGAATATCCACCGCGTCAACTGGCTGTGGATCAACCCCGAAGTCTTCAAGAAAGCCGGCATCACCAAAAACCCGACCACCCTCGAAGAATTCTACGCCGCGGGCGACAAGCTCAAGGCAGCAGGCTTCATTGCGCTGGCCCACGGCGGTCAGCCTTGGCAGGACAGCACCGTGTTTGAAGCCGTGGTGCTCTCGGTCATGGGTGTCGATGGCTACAAGAAAGCTCTGGTCGACCTGGACAACAAGGCCCTGACCGGTCCGGAGATGGTCAAGGCCCTGACCGAGCTGAAGAAAGTCGCGACCTACATGGACGTCGACGGCAAGGGGCAGGACTGGAACCTGGAAGCAGCCAAGGTCATCAACGGCAAGGCCGGCATGCAGATCATGGGTGACTGGGCCAAGAGCGAGTGGACCGCGGCCAAGAAAGTCGCCGGCAAGGACTACGAGTGCGTAGCGTTCCCGGGCACCGACAAGGCCTTCACCTACAACATCGATTCCCTGGCGGTGTTCAAGCAGAAAGATGAAGGCACCGCGGCCGGTCAGCAGGATATCGCCAAGGTCGTGCTGGGTGAGAACTTCCAGAAAGTCTTCAGCATCAACAAGGGTTCGATCCCGGTGCGCAACGACATGCTGGCCGACATGGCCAAGTACGGTTTCGATTCCTGCGCCCAGACCGCGGCCAAGGACTTCCTGGCGGACGCCAAGTCCGGCGGCCTGCAGCCGAGCATGGCGCACAACATGGCGACCACGCTGGCGGTACAGGGCGCGTTCTTTGACGTGGTGACCAACTACATCAACGACCCGAAAGCCGACCCAGCCGACGCTGCCAGGAAACTGGGCGCAGCGGTGCAGTCTGCCAAGTAACCCTTAGCACCGCAGGCCCCTGTGGGGTGCGAGCCTGTGGGAGCAAAGCTTGCTCGCGATGAACGATAACGCGGTCATTCGAAAGACCGAGACGCCTTCATCGCGAGCAAGCTCAGCTCCAACACAAGCCCGCTCCCACAAGGGATGCCCTTGTAATCATTACCCTTTGTACTGGATCTTCCCATGAGTTCTGTTGCTGTGTTCAGCAAGGCCTCGCCGTTCGATGCATTGCAGCGCTGGCTACCAAAACTGGTGCTGGCGCCGAGCATGTTCATCGTGCTGGTGGGCTTCTACGGTTATATCTTGTGGACGTTCGTTCTGTCGTTCACCACCTCGACCTTTCTGCCCAATTACAAGTGGGCTGGCCTGGCGCAGTACGCGCGGCTGTGGGACAACGACCGCTGGTGGGTGGCGAGCAAGAACCTGGCAGTCTTCGGTGGCATGTTCATCGGCATCACCCTGGTGATCGGCGTACTGCTGGCGGTATTCCTTGACCAGCGCATTCGTCGCGAAGGTTTCATCCGCACCATTTACCTGTACCCGATGGCGCTCTCGATGATCGTCACCGGTACGGCCTGGAAGTGGTTGCTCAACCCGGGCATGGGCCTGGACAAATTGTTGCGTGACTGGGGCTGGGAAGGCTTTCGCCTGGACTGGCTGATCGACCCGGACCGTGTGGTGTATTGCCTGGTGATCGCCGCCGTATGGCAGGCCTCGGGCTTCATCATGGCGATGTTCCTCGCCGGCCTGCGGGGTGTTGATCAGTCGATCATTCGTGCCGCGCAGATCGATGGCGCGAGCATGCCGCGCATCTACTGGAAAGTGGTGTTGCCGAGCCTGCGCCCGGTGTTTTTCAGTGCGGTGATGATCCTGGCGCACATCGCGATCAAGAGCTTTGACCTGGTGGCGGCGATGACGGCCGGCGGCCCGGGGTATTCCTCTGACCTGCCTGCCATGTTCATGTACTCCTTCACCTTCAGTCGCGGCCAGATGGGCATGGGTTCGGCCAGTGCGATTCTGATGCTCGGTGCGATTCTCGCAATCGTTGTGCCTTACCTGTACTCCGAGCTGAGGACCAAGCGCCATGACTAGTCTCGCTGCCAAACCATCCATCAGCCTGAGTCGCATCGCGATCTACGCGGTATTGATCCTTGCCGTATTGCTTTACCTGGTGCCGTTGGTGGTCATGCTGTTGACCAGCTTCAAGACACCGGAAGACATCAGCACCGGCAACCTGCTGAGCTGGCCGACCGTGGTCACCGGCATCGGTTGGGTCAAGGCCTGGGCCACGGTTGACGGGTACTTCTGGAACTCGATCAAGATCACCGTCCCGGCGGTGCTGATCTCCACCGCGATCGGTGCATTGAACGGCTACGTGTTGTCGATGTGGCGCTTTCGCGGTTCGCAGTTGTTCTTCGGCCTGTTGCTGTTCGGTTGCTTCCTGCCTTTCCAGACCGTCCTGCTGCCGGCTTCCTTCACGCTCGGCAAGATGGGCCTGGCCAGTACCACCACCGGCCTGGTGTTCATCCATGTGGTCTACGGGCTGGCGTTCACCACGCTGTTCTTCCGTAACTACTACGTGAGCATTCCCGATGCGCTGGTAAAAGCGGCGCGACTGGACGGTGCGGGTTTCTTCACCATCTTCAGGCGGATCATCCTGCCGATGTCCACCCCGATCATCATGGTCTGCCTGATCTGGCAGTTCACTCAGATCTGGAACGACTTCCTGTTTGGCGTGGTGTTCTCCAGCGGCGATTCGCAGCCCATCACGGTGGCGCTAAACAACCTGGTCAACACCAGTACCGGGGCCAAGGAATACAACGTTGATATGGCAGCGGCGATGATCGCCGGGCTGCCGACCCTGCTGGTCTATGTGGTGGCAGGCAAGTATTTCGTGCGCGGTCTGACGGCCGGCGCAGTCAAGGGGTAATCATGGCAACGCTCGAACTTCGCAATGTAAACAAGACCTATGGTGCCGGCCTGCCGGACACCCTGAAGAACATCGAGTTGTCGATCAAGGACGGTGAGTTCCTGATCCTTGTCGGCCCTTCGGGCTGCGGCAAGTCGACGTTGATGAACTGCATCGCCGGCCTTGAAACCATCACCGGTGGCGCGATCATGATCGGTGACCAGGACGTCAGCGGCATGAGCCCGAAGGATCGCGACATCGCCATGGTGTTCCAGTCCTACGCGCTGTACCCGACCATGAGCGTGCGCGAGAACATTGAGTTCGGTCTGAAGATTCGCAAGATGAGCCAGTCCGCCATCGATGAAGAAGTCAGCCGCGTGGCCAAACTGCTGCAGATCGAACATCTGCTCAACCGCAAGCCCGGCCAGCTTTCCGGTGGTCAGCAACAGCGCGTGGCCATGGGCCGGGCGCTGGCGCGGCGGCCGAAGATCTACCTGTTCGACGAACCGCTGTCCAACCTCGATGCCAAGTTACGGGTCGAGATGCGCACCGAAATGAAACTGATGCACCAGCGTCTGAAAACCACCACGGTGTACGTCACCCACGACCAGATCGAAGCCATGACGCTGGGCGACAAAGTGGCGGTGATGAAGGACGGCATCATCCAGCAGTTCGGCACCCCGAAAGACATCTACACCAACCCGGCCAACCTGTTCGTGGCGAGCTTCATCGGTTCGCCACCGATGAACTTCATCCCCCTGCGCCTGCAACGCAAGGACGGCCGTTTGTTGGCGCTGCTCGACAGTGGCCAGGCCCGTTGCGAGCTGCCGATGGGCATGCAGGACGCCGGCCTGGAAGACCGTGAAGTGATCCTCGGCCTGCGCCCGGAACAGATCATGCTGGCGGGCAATGAGCCCAATGGCTTGCCCACCATTCGCGCCGAAGTCCAGGTCACCGAGCCCACCGGGCCGGACACTCTGGTGTTCGTCAGCCTTAACGACACCAAGGTTTGTTGCCGCCTGGCACCGGACATGGCGCCGCAGGTGGGGGAGACCCTGACCCTGCAATTCGATCCCTCGAAAGTGCTGCTGTTCGATGCCAAGTCCGGCGAACGCCTGGGCGTGGCCGGCCAGGCGCACAGCGAAGCCCGAGCCGCCAACGTCGCGCAATTCAAAGGTCGATGAAGAACAAATGTGGGAGCGGGCTTGTGGGAGCTGAGCTTGCTCGCGATGAACGATAACGCGGTCATTTGAAAGACCGAGGTGCTTTCATCGCGAGCAAGCTCAGCTCCCACACAAGCCTGCTCCCGCAAGGAAGTATGCGGTGAGTGGGGGACCATTCGCCGCAATCGTTGTAAACCGCGTTAGATAAAAACAGTTAATAACAATAAAGACGAGGATGTAGGGATGAAGAAGAACAACAACGCCCGGCGTGTCTGCCAATTGTCCGCTGTTGCGGCGATGATGCTGGCCGGTAGTGCGCATGCGGCCGAGGCTTTCAGCGCCGATTCGCAATGGATGACCGGCGACTGGGGCGGCGAGCGGACCAGACTGATCGAGCAAGGTATCGATATCAAGGCTGATTTCGTCGGTGAGATGGGTGCCAACCTCGACGGCGGTTACAACGATGACAAGACTGCGCGCTGGTCCCAGCAGTTTGGCTTGGGCGTAGCCCTGGACCTGGAGAAACTGGCGGGTTGGGGTGATACCACGGCCAAGATTCAATTCACTCGCCGGGACGGTCGCAACATCTCCAACGACCGTATCGGTGATCCACGGGCCGGCACCCTCAGCTCTTCCCAGGAAGTCTGGGGCCGTGGGCAAACCACCCGTCTGACCCAGTTGTGGATCAAGCAGCAGTATTTCGACAGTAAGCTGGATGTCAAAGCCGGTTACTACGGGGTCGGTGAAGATTTCAACAGTTTCCCGTGCGAGTTCCAGAACCTGGCGTTCTGCGGTTCGCAAGCGGGTAACTGGGCAACCGGCATCTGGTACAACTGGCCGATCATGCAGGCGGCGATTCGCGTCAAGTACAACCTCACACCGGAACTCTATGCGCAGATCGGTGCTTACAACCAGAACCCTTCGCAGCTGGAAAACGGCAACCGCTACAAGCTCAGCGGCAGTGGCACCCAAGGCACGCTGATTCCGGTCGAGTTGGTCTGGTCGCCCAAGCTCAATAGCCTGCCAGGTGAATACCGTATCGGTTACTACAAAAGTACGGCCAAGGCTGATGACGTCCGCGAAGATGACAATGGCCAGGATGCCGCGACAACCGGTAACGCCTACCGCAGCCACAGCAGCAAGGATGGCTACTGGTTCGTGGTGCAGCAACAGCTCACCGCCCACAATGGCGACGCCTCGCGCGGTCTGAACATCGCGGCCAATGCCACCTTCCATGACAAGGAAACCAACGTCGTCGACAACTACCAGTCGCTGATGTTTGTGTACAAGGGGCCGTTCAATGCGCGTCCTAAAGATGACGTCGGGATCGGTTTTTCCCGCATCCATGTCAACGAAGATGTGAAGAAAAACGCCGAGCTGGTCAACGCGGCCAATGGTGTTAGCGACTACGACGATCCGTTGTTCTCGCCGTTGCGTGGCACCGAATACAACTACGAAATCAACTATGGTTTCCACGTGACCAACTGGCTGACCGTACGCCCTAACCTGCAATACATCACGCATCCAGGTGGTGTGAATGAAGTCGACGATGCGCTGGTCGCCGGCCTGAAAATTCAGTCGGTGTTCTAACGCTGTTGCGATAAGCTTCTCTCAATGTGCGCATATTTGCGGATGGCCAAGGCTGTCCGCTTTTTTTTGGAGTGTGTGTTCGCTAGCACAGGACCTGTGGCGAGGGCGCTTGCTCCCGCTGGGTTTTGTAGGAGCTGGCGAAGCCTGCGATCTTTTGATTTTGATCTTTCGCTCTCGATTCAATTGGCTGTGGAAAGATCGCAGCCTCGCTTCGCTCGACAGCTCCTACAGAACCGGGCGGGAGCAAGCGCCCTCGCCACAAAAAGAACGCGTTGCAAACAGATGAGCCATTCAATGATTTCCAGGACCGCAGCTCATGCATGAGCATCCGCTACAACGCTTTTTCAGATCCTTGCGCGAGCGCCCGGTGTTTGCGTGGGAGCGCTATCGGCAACGCGATGTGCTGGTGATCGATCACCCGCTGTGTCAGGCGGTGTTCAGTCGGCAGGGCGCGCAGTTACTGCATTTTCAGCCTCGCGGTCAGAAGCCCTGGCTGTGGTGCGCGGCCAAGTGGCCGCACGTTGGCGCAATACGCGGCGGGGTGCCGGTGTGCTGGCCGTGGTATGGCCGTCATCCGAGTGAAAATGCCTGGCCGTCCCATGGCTGGGCACGGTTGCTCGATTGGAAACTGCTCGACAGCCGCAGCGATGAAACAGGCGTGCACCTGCACTGGCAGCTCCAGTTGTGCGACTGGCAGGTGGACCTGCACGCCGACTTGGGCGAGCGCATGGAATTACGCTTGAGTACCGAGCATCAAGACAGCCTGCCGTGCCAATTGAGCCAGGCTCTGCACGCCTATTGGCGTATTGGTGACGTCGGTGAGATAGCGCTGTCCGGGCTCGAAGGCGCGCAGGGTTACGATCAATTGAACCGTGCGGCATGCCAGCAGGAAGGCGATTTGCGCGTCGAGGGCGGTTGTCAGCGGGTGTTCCAGCATGAAGGTGAATTACAGCTTAAGGACCACGCCTGGCAGCGAGAGCTGTGCATCGACACCGGCGCCAGCGCCGATACCGTGGTGTGGCATCCCGGCGCCCGGCCTTTGCTGGGGGTGAGCTGGGATGAAATCAGCGAATTCGTCTGCGTCGAAGCGGCCAGCGGCGGCACCGACAGCCAGTGGCTGGCACCGGGGGAGCGGGCGCATTTGAGTTTGCAGGCGTGGGTGGGGGCTTAGCTCAGGATCTCTGGTGTGCGACTGGCGCCTTCGCGAGCAAGCCCGCTCCCACAAGGTCCATGTTTGATCACAAATTATGTGAACAACTCGAACCCCTGTGGGAGCGGGCTTGCTCGCGAAGGCGGACGATCAGGCACTGAAGATTTTGGATTGAGTCAGTTGAACTCATCCCCCACCGGATACCGGCTGGCATTGAGGCTTTCCTTGATCTTGCGCAGATGCGGCTGGAAGTCCACGCCACGGCGCAAGGTCATGCCGGTGGCGAGCACGTCCAGCACGGTGAGCTGGATGATCCGCGAGGTCATCGGCATATAGATGTCGGTGTCTTCGGGCAGCGGGATATTCAGGCTCAGGGTGCTGGCCTTGGCCAGGGGCGAGCCTTCGGCGGTCAGCCCGAGTACCGACGCGCCGTTCTCCCGGGCAATGCGCGCGACTTCCACCAGCTCGCGGGTACGGCCGGTATAGGAAATGATCACGAACAGCTCGCCCGTATGGGCCACCGACGCGATCATCCGCTGCATCAGCACATCGGCGTGGGCGGTCACCGCCAGGTTGAAGCGGAAAAACTTGTGCTGGGCATCCAGCGCCACCGGTGCCGAGGCGCCGAGGCCGAAGAAGTGGATCTGCCTGGCCTGGATCAGCAGGTCCACGGCACGGCTGATCAAATTGGGATCAAGGGCCTGGCAGGCGCTGTCCAATGAGGCAATGGCACTGCCAAAGATTTTCCGGGTGTAGGCTTCCGGGTTGTCGTCGGCCTCCACCGCGCGACTGACATAAGCCGCGCCGCTGGCCAGGCTTTGGGCCAGTTGCAGCTTGAGTTCCGGGTAGCCGCTGACGCCGAATGAGCGGCAGAAACGGTTGACGGTGGGTTCGCTGACCGAAGCGGCCTGGGCGAGCGCCGCGATGCTGAAGCGGGTGGCCTGCTGTGGGTTGAGCAGGATCACTTCGGCCACTTTGCGTTCTGCCTTGTTCAGGTCTTCAAGGCGACTCTGGATCTGTTCCAGTAAATTTCGCACGCGGTCCATACAAGATTCCTAGAAAGACGGGTCTTTGATACGACCCTTTGCGGTGGCCTATCCTACTGATGGCTCCGGTGTACCACCACTCGGAATCAGTATTTTCGAAAAATGTTGTGGTTATTACTACATTTTTCCTTGAGTGATGCCTTGAAAAAAGGTATTTGTAGCTTAACTTGATAAAAGAACAAACATCATGCATTCGATTACGGTTGAACCGTGCACCTTTGCCTTGTTCGGCGCGTTGGGCGACCTGGCCTTGCGCAAGCTGTTTCCTGCCCTTTATCAGCTTGATGGCGCCGACCTGCTGCACGAGGACACGCGGATCATTGCCCTGGCCCGGGAGCCGGGCAGCGAGCAGCAACACCTGGCGTTCATCGCCGCCGAGTTGCGCCGCTACGTGGGCGACAAGGATCTGAACGAGACCGTGGTTGAACGCTTCCTGGGGCGACTGACTTATCTGCACGTGGATTTCCTCAAGGCCGACGACTATGTCGCCCTGGCCGAGCAGGCCGGTTCAGCCCAGCAAGTCATTGCCTATTTTGCCACCCCGGCGGCGGTGTACGGAGCGATCTGCGAGAACCTGGCGAAGGTCGGCTTGTGCGAAAACACCCGCGTCGTGCTGGAGAAACCCATCGGCTCGGACCTGGAATCGTCGCGCAAGGTCAACGACGCCGTGGCGCAGTTCTTCCCGGAAAACCGCACCTATCGCATCGACCACTACCTGGGTAAAGAGACGGTACAGAACCTGATCGCGCTGCGGTTCGCCAACAGCCTGTTCGAAACCCAGTGGAACCAGAATTACATTTCCCATGTGGAAATCACTGTCGCGGAGAAGGTCGGCATCGAAGGCCGCTGGGGCTATTTCGACAAGGCCGGTCAACTGCGCGACATGATCCAGAATCACCTGTTGCAGTTGCTCTGCCTGATTGCCATGGACCCGCCGGCCGACCTGTCCGCCGACAGCATCCGTGACGAGAAGGTCAAAGTGCTCAAGGCCCTGGCGCCCATCAGCCCGGAAGGCCTGACCACTCAAGTGGTGCGCGGCCAGTACATCGCCGGCCACAGCGAGGGCAAGTCGGTGCCGGGTTACCTGGAAGAGCCCAACTCCAACACCCAGAGCGATACCGAAACCTTCGTGGCCCTGCGCGCCGACATCCGCAACTGGCGCTGGGCCGGGGTGCCGTTTTATCTGCGCACCGGCAAGCGCATGCCGCAGAAGCTGTCGCAGATCGTCATTCACTTCAAGGAACCATCCCACTACATCTTCGCCCCCGAGCAGCGCTTGCAGATCAGCAACAAACTGATCATCCGCCTGCAACCGGACGAGGGGATTTCCTTGCGGGTGATGACCAAGGAGCAAGGCCTGGACAAGGGCATGCAATTGCGCAGCGGTCCGTTGCAACTCAACTTTTCCGACACCTATCGCAGCGCGCGGATTCCCGATGCCTACGAGCGGTTGTTGCTGGAAGTCATGAACGGCAATCAGAACCTGTTTGTCCGTAAAGATGAAATTGAAGCCGCGTGGACGTGGTGTGACCAGTTGATCGCCGGGTGGAAGAAATCCGGCGATGCGCCCAAGCCGTATGCGGCCGGGTCCTGGGGGCCGATGAGCTCCATTGCACTGATCACGCGGGATGGGAGGTCATGGTATGGCGATATCTGAAGTGAAACTGCCGCAGGGCGTCAGCGCCCACGAATTCAAAAGCCCGATGCTGTTGGCCGAGGGCTTGGCGTTGAAGGTGGCCGAGCAATTACGCGCAGCAATCGAGGCGCGCGGCACGGCGACCCTGGTGGTCTCCGGCGGTCGTAGCCCCGTGGCGTTTTTCCAGAGCCTGGCCAAACAGGCGCTGGACTGGTCGAACGTGGTGGTGAGCCTGGCCGACGAGCGCTGGGTGCCGGTTGAGCACGCTGACAGCAACGCCGGTCTGCTCAAGCGTTACCTGCTCCAAGGTGCGGCGGCCAAGGCCCAGTTCCTGAGCCTCTACAGCGCCAGCGCCGACCTGGAAGCCGCAGCCGAGCAGGCCGATCGTTTGCTGGCCGAGCTGCCGCCCATCGATGTACTGGTGTTGGGCATGGGGGATGACGGGCACACCGCCTCGTTGTTCCCTGACAGCCCGAACCTGGCTCAAGCCTTGGATGCCAATGGCGTTCGCCGCTGCTGGCCGATGCTGGCGCCCACCGTGCCGCACCAACGCCTGACCATGAGCCGCGCCTTGCTGGCCTCGGCCAAACACAAAGTGCTGTCGATTTCCGGTCAGTCGAAATTGACCACCCTGAACGCTGCGGTGGCCGGTGACAACGTTGCCGAAATGCCGGTTCGCGCGTTTTTGCAACCTACGTTAGAGATTTACTGGTGCCCATGAACCAAGGATCAGCCGCTATGAAAAACCCATCCCCGACCGTTTCCATGGCGGACAAAATTACCCTGATCGACAGCCTTTGCGCCAAGGCGCGGATCCTGCCGGTGATCACCATCGCCCGTGAGCAGGACATCCTGCCGCTGGCCGATGCCCTGGCCGCTGGCGGCCTGACGGCGCTGGAAGTGACCTTGCGTTCCCAGTACGGCCTCAAGGCCATCCAGGTGCTGCGCGAGCAGCGTCCGGAACTGGTGACGGGCGCCGGCACGGTGCTCGACCGCCACATGCTGGCCGCCGCCGAGGCCGCCGGTTCTCAGTTCATCGTTACCCCAGGCATCACCCGTGATCTGCTGGAGGCCAGCGTTGACAGCCCGATCCCGTTGCTGCCGGGCATCAGCAACGCCTCCGGCATCATGGAAGGCTATGGCCTGGGCTATCGCCGCTTCAAACTGTTCCCGGCGGAAGTCAGCGGCGGCGTCGCGGCCATCAAGGCCTTGGGCGGCCCGTTCGGCGAAGTGAAATTCTGCCCGACCGGCGGCGTAAGCCCGGCCAATATCAAGAGCTACATGGCGTTGAAAAACGTGATGTGCGTGGGCGGCAGCTGGATGCTTGATCCTGAGTGGATCAAGAACGGCGACTGGGCCCGCATCCAGGAATGCACCGCTGAGGCGCTGGCGCTGCTGGACTGATTGTCTTTTACCGAACCTTCGTTGGGTGTTCTACGGTTTTACGGTGCGCTTGGTCGGCGCGCCGTTTTTTTTTGCCTGGGTTTTATCGTACCGCGCTGGATGAACGCTGGATTTGTGGCGAGGGGATTTATCCCCGCTGGGGCGCGCAGCGGCCCCGAAACCTGACATCTCGGTGCGTCAGATAGGTTAAGTCCACCTTGCTGGGCTGCTGCGCAGCCCTGCGGGGATAAATCCCCTCGCCACAACTACATTCGGCTCAGGTTAATCAGCGCCGCAGTCAACCGCTCGATGTCACTGGCCAACGTAATCAGCCCAGGCGTAATGCGGATACACGGCCCGACACTGGTGTTACGCACCACCGTGAAGATCCCATAGTCATTGAGCAGTCGATCAGCCATCGCCTGTTGATCGGGGTGTTCGGTGAAACGCATCGACGTGATGCCGCAGTGCAGGCGCGGATCGTCCGGCGTCATGATTTCGATCCCCGGCACATCACGCACGGCATTCACCCACAGGTCGCGCAGATAGCTGAGCCGCGCGCCCTTGGCCGATGCGCCCCCCAATGCACGGTGTTCCTCCAGTACCAGGGGCAGCGTGAGCAAGGCCGGGATGTTGGGCGTGCTGTGGGGTGTTCGCGAGCGCACATCAGTGGCAGGACAATGATCTTCGTCCATGTCCGGGTCGATGTCGGCCAGCCGTTGCGGTGCGATGTATAAAAAGCCCAGGGCCAGTGGCCCGCCGATCCACTTCTGCAGGTTGAACCCGGCGAATTCGATACCGAGCTTTTTCAGGTCGAAATCGATCTGGCCCAAGGCATGGGCACCGTCGAGAATGATATCGACGCCAAACTCACGAGCGGTCTCGGCAATGGCCTGGACCGGCATCACCAGCCCGGTGAGGTGGTTGACGTAAGTCAGCGCCATCAGCTTGAGGCTCGGATAGCGAATGAACGCCTGGCGATAAGTGCCCACCAGGCTTTCGAAACTGGCGGGGTAGGGGTGGACGAGTTCAATGACTTGCACGCCCCGCTGCCGGGCCAGCCAGCGCATCGCGCTTTTGACCGACGCGTATTCCAGATCACAGATCAATACCTGATCGCCAGGCTTGAGGCCGTTGTAGTTGCGAATCAGCGTTTGCAGAGCGTCTACAGCGCTGTTGGCCAGCGCTACGCCAGCGGGGGATGCGTGGATCAGCTGTGCCACTTGCTGGCGAATCGCTTCGCCATGGTCCCGGTCGAAATGCTGGCGTACGTACACCGAGTTACCGCGGTTGACGAACTCGATGTTGCGTTGGTACTCCTCGACCACGGTCCGGGACATGCGGCCGAAGTAGCCGTTTTCCAGATTGAGCGGAGCATGAGGGTCGACATCGTAGCGGCCCACGAAAGTCTCCCAGAAGCTTTCATCGTGGGCGCGCAGGGTGTTCTCGGGCATGGCGGGGCTCGATCAATGTTGGGGCTTGGGTTTGCCATGTTTGGCGCGCAGTGGGTCAAGCAGATCCGACAGACCGTTGTGGTCGATCTCCTGCATCAGCGCTAGCAAAGCGCCCAGTTCCCCGTGAGGAAAACCCTCGCGAGCGAACCAGTTCAGGTATTGCCCGGGAAGGTCGGCCAGGATTCGGCCTTTGTATTTGCCAAAGGGCATCTGGCGTGTCACCAGCAGTTCGAGCTTTTCCGGGTTCATGGTCTGGGTCTTGATTCAGTCAGCCTGGAAAATACAGGCATTCTGCATGCAGGCCAAATGACAGATCATGCAAAGAACACGGATACAGTTGTGGGGTGATTACTTAAATATCTGATTTTAAAGTGTTTTATTTTGAGCGGGGGGCTGGCACGACCGATGCAATATTGCTTGTAGGTTTTTTATTCACAAGCAAAGGAATTGAAAAATGACCGACATCAATAAAGAATCCATCTCCGTCCTGAACGACCTGATCGAAACCAGCAAAGACGGTCAGGAAGGTTTCAAGACTTGCGCTGAAGACATCAAGCATCCACAACTCAAGGCATTGTTCGTCCAGCGTGCCGCAGACTGCGCCACCGCCGCAGCTGAACTGCAAGCTGCCGTACGCTCGCTGGGCGGCGATCCGGAAACCTCGACCAGCGTGGCCGGTGACCTGCACCGCCGTTGGGTCGACGTGAAAGCCGTGTTCACTGGCAAGGACGAAGAAGCGGTCCTTAACGAAGCCGAGCGCGGCGAAGACCATGCTCTGAAGGCTTACAAGGAAGCCATGGAGAAAATCAGCAAGCACAACCTGGTAGGCATTCGCGACTTGGTTGAGCGTCAGTACCATGGCGTGCAGCGTAACCATGACCAGGTGAAAGCCCTGCGTAACCAGGCGCGCGCCAGCTAAACACGCGTGCAGAACAAAAAAACGCCAGCTTGTCTGGCGTTTTTTTATGGGGTTCATCGATTGGATGGGGGAAGATCGCAGCCTCGTTGCACTCGACAGCTCCTACGCTCCGGCGTGTCTACGCAGCTTCTGGAAACAACTCTGGACTCAAATAGATAGCTAGCTAATAATTACACCCTCCATCACCCTTTTATTGCATCTATCGTTACTGCGTTCCCAGAAGAGTTTTTCGCGTGCCCATTACTTTCCAGGCCTTGTTCGCCCCCGACCGCCTCGCTGTGCAATTCGCCATCAAGACCGTGCTCGGTGGCGGGCTGGCGCTTTGGCTGGCCTTGCGCTGGGGGCTGGAGCAGCCTTCATGGGCGTTGATGACCGCGTTCATCGTGGCGCAACCGCTGTCCGGGATGGTGGTGCAAAAAGGCTTGGCGCGGCTGCTCGGGACGTTGGTGGGCACCGTCATGTCCGTGGTGTTCATGGGGCTGTTCGCCCAGACGCCCTGGCTGTTCCTGCTGGCGCTGGCCGTGTGGCTGGGCTTGTGCACGGCCTGTTCGACACTGCTGCGCAGCGCCTGGTCCTATTCCTTCGTGCTGGCCGGGTACACGGTGGCGATCATTGCCCTGCCGGCGATTTCCCATCCGCTGGGGGTGTTCGATCAGGCGGTGGCGCGCTGTACGGAGATCAGTCTGGGCATTGTCTGCGCCACGGCGGCCAGCGCGTTGCTCTGGCCGTTGCGGGTTGAGCGGCAATTGGCCGATCAGGCCCGTGCCGCCTGGCAGAGCGGCATGCACGCGGCCCGCGCCACACTGACCGGCGATGCCCAGGCCCGTAAAGGGCTGCTGGAAATCCTCGGCAAGATCGTCGCCGTGGACGCCCAGCGCGAGCACGCCTGGTTTGAAGGCAGCCTGGGGCGGCAGCGGGCCCGGGCCATCAGCGCTCTGAGCCAGAAACTGTTGATGCTGCTGCGCATCTCCCGCTCGGTCCGGCGGCAATGGAAACAACTCGACCCAGAGGAAGCCGAGGCTCTCAAGCCTTGGATGAGCGAGGTGCAACAAGCCCTCGATGCTGACAGCGCGACGTTGCAAGCCCTGCGGCCACGGGTGCTGGACGCGTCTCACGACCCTCGGATCAGTTCGGCGCAAAGCTATTGCCTGGCCCGCTTCGCCTTGTTGCTCGATACCGCCCTGGCCGCCTGCGCAGCCTTGAGGGCGGTGCAAGAGGGCAGGGAGGCGGTGGATCCGCCGCGCACCCTGGCGCCTCATCGTGACCTGCCCCTGGCCATGGTATTTGGTGCGCGTAGCGCCCTGGCGTTTCTGGCGGTCGCCTGTTTTTGGCTGGCCACTGCCTGGCCCGCCGCCTCAGGCGCGCTGGTGCTCACCTGCGTGGTGTGCAGTCTATTCGCCAGTCGTGAAAACGGCGCGCAGATCGGCATGAGTTTTCTTCGGGGAATTCTGTTGGCGGTGCCCACGGCGTTTGTGGTCGGTGAGATTTTGCTGCCGCAGTGGAGCAGTTTTGCGATGTTGGGCATGGCCATGGGCGTGCCGCTGTTCCTGGGGGCGTTGGGCATGGCCAAGCCGCAGATTTTCGCCACGGCCACCTCGTTTTGCCTGCATTTCGTGGTGCTGATATCGCCGCTCAACGCCATGAAATATGACGTGGCGGCGTTCTTCAACAATGCGCAAGCGATGATGCTCGGTGTCGGCGCGGCGGTGTTGGCATTCAACCTGCTGATTCTGCGCGATCCAGCCTGGCATAGCCGTCGTCTGCTGGCTGCCACGCTTGATGATCTGGTGCGTCTCACGCGTCGTAACCTGCGGGGCGCCGAGAGCTGGTTCGGCGGGCGCATGGCTGATCGGCTGCTGCAACTGGCGCGGCATTATCCCGAACTGCCGGTGCCGGCGCGTAGCCGTTGGGATGACGGATTGTTGGGCCTGGACATGGGGGACGAGTTGCTGCATCTGCGCTTGAGTCTGGCCGTCGCCCAAATGCCCGACAACCGCGCCCAGCGCCGTTACTTCGAAGCGCTGGAGCAGGTGCTTGAGCGCGGTCCGGCAGTAGATCAGGCCGAAGCACTGGGCCCGGCGAGCGACGAGTTCCTGAAGGTGTTGTCGACGCAACCGCCCGGCGATGCGCTGAAACTGGCCCAGGGCGCGGTGGTGCAATTGCAGAACAGCTGGCGCGCCTGGTGCCGTCAGCATGAACCTGAACAACGGGAGCACAGCCATGGGCTTGCGTGAGTGGTCGATAGGCGGGGTATTGCTCAGCCCGTTTTTGATTTATGTGGTGCTGGCCTTGCTGGTGACCGGGGGGCTACGCCTGTTGCTCAGCCTCGTGCCGGCCGGGCGCTGGATCTGGCATGAAGCCTTGTTCGACTGCGCCCTGTATGTCTGTGTCCTGACTGTTATTACCGTGGTCCTCGGACCGCTATAAGGAGTTGAACATGCGTACCTCCGTACGTGTTGCTGTCACGCTGAGCGTGGTGGCCGTGGCGATCTTCGCCGGGTTTCATCTGTGGCAGTACTACATGCTCACGCCCTGGACCCGGGATGCGCGGATTCGCGCCGACGTGGTGGTGATCGCCCCTGACGTATCGGGTTGGGTGCGTGAGCTCAAGGCGGTGGATAACCAGCAGGTCAAGGCAGGCGATTTGTTGCTGAGCATCGACCGCGAACGTTTTGAGGCCGCGCTGGAGAAAGCCCGGGCGGTGGTTCAGACCCGCCAGCAGCAACTGAGTTTGCGTGAACACGAAGCCAGTCGACGCGCCGCCCTGGGGCCTCAGGCTATCAGCGCCGAGTTGCGCGAGAACGCCCAGATCAACGCCGGCATCGCCCGGGGCGAACTGCGCGAGGCCCAGGCGGAGGCGAAGGTCGCCGAGCTCAATCTGGCCCGCAGCCAGGTGCTGGCCCCACGGGGCGGCCATATCACCAACCTGCGTCTGGCCGAGGGCAACTACGTGAATGCCGGGCAACCGGTCATGGCGCTGATCGACGATTCAACGTTTTACGTGCAGGCCTATTTCGAAGAAACCAAACTGCCCAGGATCCGCGTGGGTGATCCGGTCAAGGTCTGGTTAATGAGCGCTGACCATGTCCTGCAAGGTCACGTCGAAAGCATCAGTCGCGGTATCACCGACCGCAATACCAACCCCGATGCGCAACTGCTGGCCGAGGTCGAACCGACGTTCAACTGGGTGCGCCTGGCCCAGCGGATTCCGGTGCGGATCAAGCTGGACAAGGTGCCCGAAGGGGTGAACCTGAGCGCGGGGATGACGGCGAGCGTGCAGGTGCGTGAAGACCCGCAATAACTTTGTGGCGAGGGGATTTATCCCCGCTGGGGCGCGAAGCGGCCCCAACACCTTACATCACCGCGGTGTCAGCGCCGAGTGCAGGGGGCTGCTTCGCAGCCCAACGGGGATAAATCCCCTCGCCACAAGTCATCCACCGTAAATGCGGGTGGATCAACCGACCGTAATCGCCGGCAGCGTCGGCAAGGTCACGGTCTGTTGCTTGCGTGGCGCGAGGATTTCAGCTTCGCCGTCCACCACCAGTTCATCGCGCTGATTGAACACGCGAGTGGCGATGCGCACGCGGAATTTCGGCAGTTTTTCAAGAATTTCCAGGCGCACGGTCAGGGTGTCGCCGATTTTCACCGGCTTCTGGAAGCTCATTTGCTGGCCGATATAAATGGTGCCCGGCCCAGGCAGCTCGCAGGCCACCGCCGCACTGATCAGCGCTCCGCTGAACATGCCATGGGCGATGCGCTCCTTGAACATGCTCGCTGCGGCGAATTCGGCGTCCAGGTGCACCGGGTTGTGATCGCCCGACATGGCGGCGAACAGCTGAATGTCGCGCTCTTCGACGGTTTTGCTGTAGCTGGCGGTCTGGCCGACTTCGAGGGCTTCGTAGGGGATGTTGGTAACCTGGGTCATCTATCAAATCCTGTGACGAGTAAAGGAAAACGCTGCAAACCTATTCGCTGCGTGGCGGTCGCTTGTGACTCAGGGCCTGGGCAATCCAGGCCAGCACGTCGGCCGTCACTTCATCGCGGTTGGTTTCATTGAACAGTTCGTGCCGGGCTTGCGGGTAAATCGTCCATTGCAAGTGCTGGCTACCGGCGCCGCGCAGGGCGTCGGCCAGATCCTTGAGACGCTTGCCTTCACTCACCGGATCACATTCGCCGCCGATCACCAGCAGGGGCAGGCCCGGATCGATCTGGGCGAGATTGGACGCTTTGCTGATCTGCTGCAACCCACTGAGCAGGTCGACCCACAACTGATTGGTGCAACGAAAGCCGCACAGCGGGTCGTGGAGGTACTTGTCGACTTCTGCCGGGTCGCGGCTGAGCCAGTCGAAGGGGGTGCGCGTGGGTTTGAATTTCTTGTTGAAACTGCCGAAGGACAGCCACTCGATCAGGGCGCTGCGGCCCTTGGGACCCTGGCGCTTGCGCTCGAAACAGGCGATCAGGCGTGCGGCGCGATAGAGCGCCACGGGCTGGAAATTCGAGCCGCTGAGAATCGCCCCGTGCAGACTGGCGCTGTGATGCAACAGGTAAGCCTGGGCGATGTAGCTGCCCATGCTGTGACCCAGCAGCACAATGGGAACCTCGGGGTGTTGCTGGCCGATGTGCTGATTGAGGCTGGCCAGGTCGCCGACTACCTTGGCCCAGCCATCCTCGTCTGCAAAATGGCCGAGCGTCGCCGCTTCGCCGGTCTTGCCATGACCGCGCAGGTCCGGCGCATAGACGCCGTAGCCTGCATCGCACAGCGCCTGGGCCAGACGCGCGTAGCGGCCGCTGTGTTCGGCCATGCCGTGGGCCAGCATGATCACCGCTTCAGGGGCGGTGTCAGGCAGCCACTGATTGACGAACAGGCGGGTGTGGTCGGTGGCGGTGAGCATGAACGTTTGGTGGATCATGGGCATTCCTTTACTCACGGGCATACACAAGGGCAAACACAGCGTCGCTGCATTGTATAGCGCATCCGTTGCGTCTCGCCTGATCAGGTCACGTTACGTTACGTCGTGGCAGGTAGATTCACACAATCTATGACGCAGGTTGTCATATTTGCCTGATTGGCCATAGCTGCTAGTGTCCCAAGAGCACCGCCTGTGCAAGAGCCACAGAAGCGGCCCGGACACGTTCAGGTTAAAGAGGACAAAAACAATGCAGCCTGATTTCTG
Organism: Pseudomonas halotolerans; assembly: GCF_039581215.1. Classification (NCBI taxonomy): domain Bacteria; kingdom Pseudomonadati; phylum Pseudomonadota; class Gammaproteobacteria; order Pseudomonadales; family Pseudomonadaceae; genus Pseudomonas; species Pseudomonas halotolerans. The sequence goes on along the minus strand of NZ_JBCNTJ010000008.1, from coordinate 214,733 downwards.
GAATGACAAACGCCCGGCCGGCGTGCCCCTGGACATTGACCTGGGGGCGTACAAATCGGTGATCGAGGTGTTCGAGCGTTCCTGCAAGAAATTCGCCGACCGTCCGGCGTTCAGCAACATGGGGGTGACCCTGACCTATGCCGAGCTCGAGCGCTATAGCGCCGCCTTCGCCGGTTACCTGCAAGCCCATACCGACCTGGCGCCTGGCGATCGTATCGCGGTGCAGATGCCCAATGTCCTGCAATACCCCATCGCCGTGTTCGGTGCCTTGCGCGCCGGGTTGATTGTGGTCAACACCAACCCGCTATATACCCCGCGGGAAATGCGTCACCAATTCAAGGACTCCGGCGCCCGGGCGCTGGTGTACATGAACCTGTTCGGGCAGAAAGTCCAGGAGGTGCTGCCTGACACCGATCTGCAGTACCTCATTGAGGCGAAGATGGGCGACCTGATGCCGGCTGCCAAGGGTTGGCTGGTCAATACGCTGGTAAGCAAGGTCAAGAAGATGGTCCCTGACTATTCGCTGCCCCAGGCGGTTTCATTCAAGAGCACGTTGCGTCTGGGGCGGGGCCATGGCATCAAACCGCTGCAAGTCAGTCTCGATGACATCGCAGTGTTGCAATACACCGGCGGCACCACCGGCCTTGCCAAGGGCGCCATGCTGACCCACGGCAACCTGGTGGCGAACATGCAGCAGGCCCGGGCATGCCTGGGGCAGTTCGGCGACGACGGCCAGCCGCTGCTGCGCGAAGGCCAGGAAGTGATGATCGCGCCGCTGCCGCTGTACCACATCTACGCTTTCACGGCGAATTGCATGTGCATGATGGTGACCGGCAACCACAATGTGCTGATCACCAATCCGCGGGACATCGGTGGCTTTATCAAAGAGCTGAAGAACTGGCGTTTTTCGGCGTTGCTGGGGCTCAACACGCTGTTCGTGGCGTTGATGGACCATCCGGATTTCAAGACCCTGGATTTCTCCAGCCTCAAGCTCACCAACTCCGGTGGCACCGCGCTGGTCAAGGCCACCGCCGAACGTTGGGAGCAACTCACCGGCTGCCGTATCACCGAAGGTTATGGCCTGACCGAAACCTCGCCGGTGGCCTGCACCAACCCTTATGGCCAGAAGTCCCGGCTGGGCACGGTGGGGCTGCCGGTGCCAGGCACGGTCATGAAAGTGATCAGCGACGACGGCACCGAACAGCCATTGGGCGAGCGCGGCGAGCTGTGCATCAAGGGCCCGCAAATCATGAAAGGTTACTGGAACAAACCCGAAGCCACCGCCGAGGTGCTGGATGGCGAGGGCTGGTTCAAATCCGGTGACATCGCGGTGATCGACCCGGACGGTTTCGTGCGCATCGTCGATCGCAAGAAAGACATGATCATCGTCTCGGGTTTCAACGTGTACCCCAACGAAATCGAAGACGTGGTGATGGCCCATCCGAAAGTTGCCAATTGCGCGGTGATCGGCGTGCCGGACGAGCGTTCGGGAGAAGCGGTGAAACTGTTCGTGGTGCCGCGCGAGGCGGGCGTCAGCCTTGAAGAGCTCAAGGCTTACTGCAAGGAGAACTTCACTGGTTACAAGATTCCCAAGCACATCGTGCTGCGAGAGTCGTTGCCGATGACGCCAGTGGGCAAGATATTGCGGCGGGAGTTGCGCGATATCGCCTGATGCCTCAACGAAAACCTGACGTGGGAGCGGGCTTGCTCGCGAATGCGGTTTATCAGTCACAATTTTCGGCGACTGACACTCAGCCTTCGCGAGCAAGCCCGCTCCCACAGTTTTTTGTGGATTCAGAGCGATCTGGTGGTGCTTAGAATTTTTACTCTAAAAATGACCACTGCATATTCTTGAGTCAGATTTATGACTGCATGGGCCACTTTTGGCTCTAGGCGACCCCCGGCAAAGCTGCTACTCTCGGCGCGCTTTTGTGACTTCTCGGCGTTGAATTAAGGCCAGATTCACCAATAAACACACACCAATAATAATCGCATCAAATGCGGTGAGAATTCGCGTTGCTGAGGAGTGGGCTTCCATGATCGAAGACTTTTGGAAGGATAAGTACCCAGCTGGGATTGCTGCCGACATCAATCCAGACGAGTATCCGAATATTCAGGCGGTGTTGAAGCAGTCCTGCCAACGCTTCGCCGACAAGCCGGCATTCAGCAACCTGGGCAAGACAATTTCCTACGGGGAACTGTATGAATTGTCCGGTGCCTTCGCTGCGTATCTGCAACAGCATACCGATTTGCAGCCAGGCGATCGAATCGCCGTGCAACTGCCCAACGTTCTCCAGTACCCGGTTGCCGTGTTCGGTGCGATTCGCGCCGGTCTGATCGTGGTCAACACCAACCCGCTGTACACCGCGCGGGAAATGGAACACCAGTTCAACGACTCCGGTGCCAAGGCGCTGGTGTGCCTGGCGAACATGGCGCACCTGGCTGAGGCGGTGGTGCCCAAGACGGGCGTCAAGCACGTGATCGTCACTGAAGTCGCCGATCTGCTGCCGCCCCTCAAGCGTCTGCTGATCAACAGCGTGATCAAGTACGTCAAGAAGATGGTCCCCGCTTATCACTTGCCCAAGGCCATCAAGTTCAACGAGGTGCTGAGCAAGGGCCACGGCCAGCCAGTGACCGAAGCCAATCCGACCAGCGACGACGTGGCCGTGTTGCAATACACCGGCGGCACCACCGGCGTGGCCAAGGGGGCGATGCTCACCCACCGCAACCTGGTGGCGAACATGTTGCAGTGCAAGGCGCTGATGGGTTCTAACCTCAATGAAGGTTGCGAAGTCCTGATCACGCCGCTGCCGCTGTACCACATCTACGCGTTTACCTTCCATTGCATGGCGATGATGCTGATCGGCAACCACAACATCCTGATCAGCAACCCACGTGACCTCCCGGCGATGGTCAAGGAACTGTCGAAGTGGAAGTTCAGCGGTTTTGTCGGCCTCAATACGTTGTTCGTGGCCCTGTGCAACAACGAGGCCTTCCGCAACCTGGATTTCTCGGCATTGAAGGTGACGTTGTCCGGTGGCATGGCCCTGCAACTGGCCGCGGCCGAGCGTTGGAAAGCGGTTACCGGCTGCCCTATCTGCGAAGGTTATGGCATGACCGAAACCAGCCCGGTCGCCACCGTCAACCCGATTCAGAAAATCCACGTGGGCACCATCGGCATTCCTGTTCCGTCGACGCTGTGCAAGATTATCAATGACGCGGGTGACGAACTGCCATTGGGCGAAATCGGCGAATTGTGCGTGAAAGGTCCACAGGTCATGAAGGGCTACTGGCAGCGCCAGGACGCCACCGACGAGATCCTCGACAGCGAAGGCTGGCTCAAGACCGGCGATATCGCGCTGATCCAGCCGGACGGGTACATGCGCATCGTCGATCGCAAGAAAGACATGATCCTGATCTCCGGTTTCAACGTGTACCCCAACGAGTTGGAGGACGTGCTGGCGACCCTGCCGGGCGTCCTGCAGTGCGCAGCTATCGGCGTACCGGACGAAAAATCCGGTGAGGCGATCAAGATTTTCATTGTGCCCCGCCCAGGTGTCACGCTGACCAAGGAGCAGGTGATGGAACACATGCGCGCCAACGTCACGGGCTACAAAGTGCCCAAGGCGGTGGAGTTCCGCGATGCGTTGCCGACCACCAACGTGGGCAAGATCCTGCGGCGCGAGTTGCGGGATGAAGAGCTGAAGAAGCTGGGTCTGAAGAAGTAAGACCGCTATAAACAAAAAGCCCCGCGAATGCGGGGCTTTTTGTTTGGGATTGTCCCGGCAGGCACCAAAAGCCTGTGGCGAGGGGATTTATCCCCGCTGGGTTGCGCAGCAACCCCCTGCGTCTTGTATGACAGATTGGTGTGGCTCATGAAAGCGTGGGGCTGCTTCACAGCCCAGCGGGGATAAATCCCCTCGCCACAGGAAGCCCGGCAGCTATACGGATTGGTTACAACCGAAACTGGGCAAAATCCAGGTTGGTGCCACCTGGCCGCATGTCCTGCAGGTACGAATCCTTGTCGGCACTCAGCTCCAGGCTCAGGGCCGCCTTGCGCTTGCCCTGGTTGCGCACTTCCAGGCCTTCGAGTTTCTCGCGCAGGAACACCGTCGGCACTTTCAGGTGCAGCAATTCATCGGTGGCCGGTGTGTGCAGCAGCAGGTGAATCCATTCGTACTGACCGATGGCCAAGCGCGCCACCGGGATATCGAACCAGAAGATGTTGCGGTTACGGTTCAATTCGCTGAAATGGCAGTTATTGACGCCCAGTACGGCGCCGCCCAGTTCCTGGTTCCTGCGGGCAATGGCCTGCTTTTTATCAAGTTTCATAACGTTCCTACGGGATTGGAGCCTCAGGCCGCAGCCTGAATACGTGGGGCATTCTCGGGGGTGGATCGGCAAACATAAAGCGCAACGTGCATTCGACGATGAAATGTGCCGCTGAAAAAATGAAACTCCCCGCAAACGGCTCCGGTCAACCCTTATGTAATGACTTTTCCCACAGTTGTTCACAGGAGAAATATCATGGGTAGCACGAGCGATAAAGTGAAGGGCGTTGCCAACGAAGCTGTCGGTAACATCAAGCAGGGCGTCGGCAAGGCCACCGACAATGACCGCATGCGCGCCGAGGGCGTGGTCCAGGAGAAAAAAGGCGAGGCCCAGCAAACCGTAGGCAAGGCCAAGGATGCCGTCAAGAAAGGCGTCGACAAGGCATAACCGGCCTGTTGAAAAGCGCTTGGAACGGCCATCTGCGGATGGCCGTTTTCATGTCGGCTCGAACTTGCAGCGTGGAAATTGTTCCAAAAGTCGCCAAACAGGTTACTTTTGTCTTGGATAACAATCCCATGAGTCGCCAGGCGACCTTCCTTTATGCGGCGAAAGGAGACGCACATGATGTTCCCGGCCTTGAAAGGCTTGCCCTTGCATCGTGTGATGATGCGCACCGTGACCGAGTTCGTCGACGACGAGATGTCGACCTACGCCTCGGCGTTGGCTTACCAGATGCTGTTTTCGCTGTTTCCCTTCATCCTGTTCCTCATCGCCCTGATCGGTTTTCTGCACTTGCCGGATTTCTTCTCCTGGCTGCGCCTGCAATCGGAGTTGGTGCTGCCGCCCCAGGCCCTGGAACAGGTCAACCCGGTGATCGACCAGCTTCAGCAATCCAAGGGGGGGCTGTTGTCGGTGGGTATCGTTATCGCGTTGTGGACCGCCTCCGCCGGTGTCCGGTTGATGATGAGCGCGATGAACGCCGCCTACGATGTGGTGGAGGGCCGTCCGGTCTGGAAGCGTTTTCCGCTGTCGATTTTCTACACCATTGGCATCGCCGGCATGCTGCTGGCTGCGGCGGCGCTGATGGTGCTCGGGCCGCAGGTGATGGGCTGGATCGCGGCCCAGGTCGGGCTGGAGGAGTTCATCGTCACGCTCTGGACCATCGTGCGCTGGCCGGTAATCGTGTTTTTGCTGATGGTGGCCGTGGCGTTGATCTATTACGTGATGCCCGACGTCAAACAGGAGTTTCGCTTTATCACGCCAGGGTCGGTGCTGGCGGTGGTGGTGTGGATCATCGCGTCCCTGGGTTTTGCGTTTTACGTCAAGACCTTCGCCAACTACAACGCCATGTACGGCAGTATCGGCGCGATCATCGTGCTATTGCTGTACTTCTATATTTCTTCGGCGGTGTTGTTGCTCGGTGCGGAGATGAACGCAGTGATTGAGCACATGTCCGCCGAGGGCAAGGACCGTGGCGAGAAGGTTCCGGGCGAACATGAAAAGCAGCACGTATCGGGCCTGGGCCGCGACCATTCCATTCCTCACCCCCACACTGACGAAACCTGACCATGATTCGTGAAATCCTGAAAATGGGCGACGAACGCCTGCTGCGTATTGCCCCGCCGGTGCCGCCGGAGATGTTCGACAGCCCAGCGTTGTGGCAATTGATCGACGACATGTTCCAGACCATGGAAAGCGTGGGTGGCGTCGGCCTGGCGGCGCCGCAGATCGGTGTCGACCTGCAACTGGTGATCTTTGGGTTCGAGCACAGCGAGCGTTACCCGGACGCCGAGGCGGTGCCTCAGACGATCCTGATCAACCCACTGATCACGCCACTCAGCCCGCTGGTGGAAGAAGGTTTCGAAGGTTGTCTGTCGGTGCCGGGTCTGCGCGGTGCGGTTGATCGCTATCAGCACATTCGTTACGAAGGCTTTGACCCCAAAGGCGAAGCCATTGTGCGTGTGGCCTCGGGCTTTCATGCGCGGGTGGTGCAGCATGAGTGCGACCACCTGATCGGGCGGCTCTATCCGTCGCGCATTACCGATTTCAGTAAGTTCGGCTTTACCGAGGTCATGTTTCCTGACCTGGACCCGGCGGCGGACGACTAGCTGATAACCGACATAAAACCCCTGTGGGAGCGGGCTTGCTCGCGAACGCGGCGTGTCAGTCGACATCTATTTGGCTGACACTGCGCATTCGCGAGCAAGCCCGCTCCCACATTCGACTGTATTGCACTTCAGGATTGTGTTTTAGGTTCCATCCCCATCGCAATCATCGGTTTGCTGCGCGCATAGCGACTCAGGCGCTCGGCCATCGCATAAGGCAGCACGGGGTCGAAGCTGAACCCCTGCTGCTCATAGAAACCGCGCAAATCCGGGTGACAGAACAACCAGACCGGTCCTTCCACGCCTTTCACCGCTTTGTCGATCAAGCGCGCCGCGATCCCCTGCATGCGATACGCCGGCTCGACAAACAACCCCGTCAGCCAATGTCCCCCCGACACCGGTCGCAAGCACAGGGCCGCGATGATTTCATCCTGCCGCGCCACCCACAACTGCGCATCACGCACCGCTTTCATCGAGGACTGGTGGGCGCGATAGAACTTGTTCATCAGCGGCCACAACGGTTCATCGAGCAGCGTGTAGTGGATCTGGGGCATGGCAAAGTCAGCGTGCGGGGAGGGGAGGGCAATTATAAAAGAACATGTCTGCGGCGATAGGTGTATACCTGACTTCACATCCCGTATGAGTGGAGTACGTATCATGGCCAAAGGCATGGATTCAAAAAAAGCGGCAAAGAAAAAACCGGCGAAAACCGCCGATGAAAAGCGCGCCGACAAAAAGGCCAAGAAGGTGAATCTGTTCGGTCATTGAATCGACACCCGCGGGCGATGAGCCAGGGTCGTATCCCGGCCATCGCCCGCTGAAAAATCCGCAGCCAATCAAAGCGAGGCGAGGAACATGTCCGTAGCCGGCTCCTTGTCAGTGGCGCGGCTCTGCTGGTCCTTCTCGACTTGTGCCATCGTCATCTTGTCCTGCATGCGCTGGGCAATTTCCTGGCCGATCGCCAGCTGCTTCTCGGGCGGCATCGCATCGACCTCTTCCTGCGTGATGCCCATCTCTTCAAGAATGCTGTCGCGCAGGCGCTCCTCTGGCGTCTTGCTCATGTATTCCTTGAAGTCCGCCATAGCGGTGCTGTCTGGCACCTTGGCCGTATCGGAGGTGGAAGAAGCAATGGTCTGCAACTGAACCCGGGTCTTGGCAAACGCTTCATCAACGTTGTCACTGATGGCGGTGGTCGCATTGACCGGTTGCGTGGCTTGCCGGGCGATCGAAGTCTGCGCCTGCGCGCTGCCTTGGCTGGCCTGGGCCTGGACGTTATCGCGCAACGCCTGCAACGCGGCGCTTTGCAGGCCGCTGGCGGCTTCTGCGGTGGGATCCTCGCCCGGACGTTTGGGCAGTAAAATCATCGTTTGCTGTTGTGCACTGACCAACATGATGGATACCTGCGGTTAGGGTTGAGCCATGTGCAGGAGCAAATCCCATGCCGCCGTCGCGGGCCCTGGATCCAAAGGGCTGTGCAGCGTGTGCCGGCGATCTTGGCGGCCAATTCTTGCCGTCGAACGGCATGGATCGACCCCCACGTGACAGCCGAGCTCAGGTGCTTTCGCGCACCTTGAGTTCAAAACCCATATCCACCACTGGCTCGGCGATGCGGTTGCCGGCCATCAACGTGAGCATCTGTTCGGCGGCGCGACGGCCAATGGCTTCTCGTGGCGTGCTGATGCTGCTCAGGCGCGGCACCATGTAGGCCGAGGCGGGCAGGTCATTGAAGCCCAGGACCGCAACCTGTTCGGGGATCTTGATGCCACAGCGCAGGGCTTCCAATAGCGCGCCGTGGGCCAGGTCGTCGTTGCCGAAGAAGATTGCATCGACGTCCGGATGGCTGGCAAGCAGCTGCAAAAACAACTCGCCACCCAGGCCGACCGAGGATGGCCGTGGCGTCAGCAGTTCCAGGTCCGGGTCGTACAAGCCGGCGTTCTGCAGAGCACGGCGAAAACCTTCGCCGCGCAGCAACGTGCGCTGGTCCAGTTGCGCGCCGACATAGGCCAGACGCTTGCGCCCCCGTGAAATCAGGTGTTCGGCCGCCGTCTCACCGGCCTTGAGCTGGGAAAAACCAACGCAGTTAAGGCCCGCACCGGGGTCCAGCTCCATCATGTACACGCAGGGAATGTTGCTGGCCTCGATCATGCGCCGGGCACTTTCGGTACGGTCGAAGCCGGTCAGCAACAGGCCGCGTGGCTGGTAGGCCATGTAGTGGCGCAGCAGGTCTTCTTCTTCGTCGCGGGAGTAGTGATAGTTGCCGATCACCACTTCGAAGCCTTTGGGCCTGAGCACACGATGAATGGCTTCCAGGGTGTCGATGAACAACAGGTTGGACAACGACGGCACCAGCACCACCACCGAATGACTCTGGGCTGAAGCCAGGGCTCGGGCGGCGGGGTTGACCACGTAGTTGAGATCGCGGGCGGCCTGGCGGACTTTTTCCACCAGGCCTTCGGCCACGGTGCTGACGCCGCGCAGGGCACGGGAGGCGGTGATGGGGCTGACACCGGCCAGGCGTGCGACTTCGTTGAGCGTGGGGCGACCGGTGGTGCGGGTATTCTTATCGTTTTTAGTGACGGTCATCAGGGCGGCTTGCCAAACAAAAATCAAGGCACTAAGGTAGCGCTGTCTCGACGCGGCTGCAAATGCGTGAGCGGGGTTTGCCTGAGCCCTGACCGTTGGCGTTGTGAACGAACATGCTGCAACCACAAAAATGACAAGAAGGCGTCGGCAACTTCTGCTTTTGCTCTGGTGTCACACGTTGCAAAGGTAGCGCTGTCTGCGCGCTGAGGTGTTACATGAATAATCCCATCACCGCCCTGGTCATCATGGGCGTTGCCGGTTGCGGCAAGACTTGCGTCAGCCAGGCCCTGTGCCAGTTGAGCGGCGCCACCGCCATTGAAGGCGACACTTTCCACCCTGCGGCCAACATCCAGAAGATGAGCGCCGGTATCCCCTTGAACGACGACGACCGTGCCGGCTGGCTCGACAGCCTGTGCGAAGAGTTGCGCCGTGTCGATGCCACGGGCGAGCGCCCGGTGCTGACCTGTTCGGCCCTCAAGCACAGTTATCGCGAGCGTCTGCGCAGTGCCTTGCCGGGCCTGGGCTTTGTATTTCTTGAACTGACCCCTGAAGTGGCCGCCGAGCGCGTGTCCCATCGACCGGGGCATTTCATGCCGTCGACCCTGATCGACAGCCAGTTTGCCACCCTTCAATCCCCTGTTGGCGAGCCCCTGACCCTGGCTCTGGACGCCTCCAGCCACAGCGTCGATGAACTGGCTCATCAGGCTTACGTCTGGTGGGTGGACCACGGTTTGAAGCTTGCCAGTTGAGTTTCAAAATTTTGCGTCAGAAAGATAGCGCTGTCCCGACGGCTAAAAAATAACCGCTTCAATAACAACAACAAATCAGGAGACACCTCCCATGTTCGGCATGTCCCACGAGACGTTTCTGCTGCTTGATGCAGTGGTTACGGTGATCGGACTTATCGTCCTCATCACCAAGTTCAAACTTCACCCGTTCATTGCGCTGACCATCGCGGCCGCTTTCCTGGGCCTGACATCGGGCATGCCGATCGACACCATCATCAAGGCGTTCCAGGACGGCTTCGGCGGCGTGCTGGGCTTTGTCGGCATCATCCTGGCGCTGGGCACGATGCTCGGCAAAATGATGGCCGAATCGGGCGGGGCCGATCAGATCGCCCAAACCCTGATCCGCGCCTTCGGCAAGGATAAAGTGCAGTGGGCCATGATGTTCGCCGCCTTCCTGGTGGGCATTCCGCTGTTCTTCGAAATCGGCTTCGTGCTGCTGATTCCGCTGGTGTTCATCGTGGCGCGTCGCACCGGTGTCTCGATCATCAAGATCGGTATCCCGCTGCTGGCCGGTCTTTCCGCGGTCCACGGCCTGGTGCCACCGCACCCGGGCCCGCTGCTGGCGATTGGCGTGTTTGGTGCCGACATCGGTAAAACCATTCTTTATGGCCTGATCGTGGCGCTGCCAACGGCCATTATTGCCGGGCCGATTTTCGGTACATTCATTGCCAAGCACATCCCCGGCCATCCGAATCAGGAACTGGTGGATCAACTGGCCCGTGAGACTGACTCAGCCGATCTGCCGAGCTTCAACATCACGCTGATCACCGTCCTGTCGCCGGTGTTCCTGATGCTGCTCAAGACCTTTGCCGATGTGGTGCTGCCTGAAGGCAATTTCTTCCGCACGTTCATGGACCTGATCGGGCATCCGATTTCTGCACTGCTGTTGGCGTTGCTGCTGTCGCTGTACACCTTCGGCTACAAGCAGGGCATCGGTTCCAGCCAGATGCTCAAATGGCTGGACGCGAGTCTGGCACCCACTGCCGCGATCATTCTGATCATCGGTGCGGGCGGTGGCTTCAAGCAGATGCTGGTCACCAGCGGTGTGGGCGATGTGATCGGTCACATGGCAGTGAGTGCGCAGATTTCCCCGATTCTGTTGGCCTGGCTGGTGGCGGCGGTGATTCGCATCGCCACCGGTTCGGCGACCGTGGCAACCATCACGGGGGCGGGGATTGTGGTGCCGGTGGTCGGGATGATTCCGGGCGTGAACCGTGAGCTGTTGGTCCTGGCGACCGGTGCCGGTTCGCTGATCCTGTCTCACGTCAACGATGCCGGTTTCTGGCTGGTCAAGCAGTACTTCAACATGACCGTGGCCGAAACCTTCAAGACCTGGACTGCGATGGAAACCATCCTGTCCGTGGTAGCGCTGATCTTCATCCTGTTGCTGTCGCTGGTGGTCTAGACCTGACGCAATACCCAACTGTGGGAGCGAGCCTGCTCGCGATGGCGATATAACATTCAGCATCTCTGTTGACTGTTACACCGCCATCGCGAGCAGGCTCGCTCCCACATGGGTCTTACACATTGATCTTGTGTCAGGCGTTAGGTTTGCTTACCAACCCATCCGCCCGGAACATCCCGCGGATCCCGCGCACAGCCTGGCGAATCCGGTCCTGGTTTTCGATCAGTGCAAAGCGCACGTGATCATCGCCATATTCCCCGAACCCTACCCCCGGCGAGACGCAGACCTTGGCTTCGGCCAACAGTTTCTTGGCAAACTCCAGCGAACCCAGGTGAGCATAAGCCTCGGGGATCTTCGCCCAGACGTACATCGACGCCTTGGGGTTTTCCACCATCCAGCCCAGTTCATGCAGACCCTTGACCAGCACATTGCGGCGCTGGCGGTACTGCTCGGCGATATCACGCACGCACTGCTGGTCACCTTCAAGCGCGGCGATGGCCGCCACCTGCAGCGGTGTGAAGGTGCCGTAGTCGTGGTAGCTCTTGATCCGCGCCAGGGCGTTGACCAGTTCTGCATTGCCCACCATGAAGCCGATACGCCAGCCGGCCATGTTGTAGCTTTTGGACAGGGTGAAGAATTCCACGGCAATGTCTTTTGCACCAGGCACCTGCATGATCGACGGGGCTTTCCAGCCGTCGTAGACAATGTCGGCGTAGGCCAGGTCGTGGATCACCAGCACGTCGTACTGTTTGGCCAGGGCGATGACCCGCTCGAAGAAATCCAGCTCCACGCATTGCGCGGTAGGGTTGGACGGGAACCCCAGGATCATCATTTTCGGCTTGGGAATCGAGCCGCGAATGGCCCGCTCCAGCTCATCGAAAAAGTCCACCCCCGGCACCAGGGGCACCGAACGTACCTGGGCACCGGCGATCACCGCGCCGTAGATGTGGATCGGATAGCTGGGATTGGGCACCAGCACGGTGTCGCCCTGATCCAGGGTCGCCAGCATCAGATGCGCCAGGCCTTCCTTGGAACCGATGGTGACGATGGCTTCGGTTTCCGGGTCGATGTCCACCTCGTAGCGGTCCTTGTACCAGCGCGAAATGGCGCGGCGCAGGCGCGGTATGCCTTTGGAGGTGGAGTAACCGTGGGTGTCTTCGCGCTGGGCGACGGTGACCAGTTTTTCCACGATGTGTGGTGGCGTGGCGCCGTCGGGGTTACCCATGCTCAGGTCGATGATGTCTTCGCCGCGCCGACGCGCAGCCATCTTCAGCTCGGCAGTGATATTGAATACATACGGGGGGAGTCGATCGATGCGCGCAAAGCGGCGCGGCGAACCTGGGTTGGCCATTGTTGCCTCGAGATACGTGAGCGCCCGGAACCGTCCGAGCGACGTTGGCCACTGCGGTGGCCTGCGGCGCAAGATAAAGGGGCTGATGGCCCATTGTCCAGTAGCGGCGCGCAACTATTTTCGACGACACTGTCGATCCGGTCGTGGGGCTTTGAGTCACGCCTGCGGACTGCATGACTCGCCTTATTCAAAAAATCGAATGGACTGAATGATGGAATTTTCCAGCGGTTTCCTGCTGAGCCTTTCTTTGTGCCTGGACATTGGCGTGGCCAATATCGCGATGATTACCCTGGCCATGCAGCGTGGCTATTTTCAGGGTTTTGCCCTGGGGCTGGGCACATGTGTGGGGGACCTGGTCTACGCGGTCCTGGCCTTGGCTGGCATGACGGTGCTGCTGCAATACGAAACGGTGCGCTGGGTCCTGTGGATCGGCGGTTCGGTGCTGCTGCTGTATTTTGCCGCGAAGATGATTCATTCAGCGATCTATCACAGTGCGGTGCTGGCCGAGGCTGGTGAGGTGCGGGGTCATTCTTCCGGGCAGGAGTTTTTTCGCGGGATTTTCCTGGCGATGTCCTCGCCCAGTGCCATTCTCTGGTTCGCGGCGGTGGGCGGTACATTGATCGCTCGTTCAGGCGGCGGAACGATCCTCAGCTCGGCGCTGTTCCTGAGTGGGTTTCTCTGCGCAGGGCTGCTGTGGTGTGCAGGTCTGTGCCTGGCGGCAACCCAGGGTGGCAAGCTGTTGGGCGATAAACTGTTGCGCTATTGCTATTGGGCATCGGCAGCGATCTTCTGCTATTTCGCGGTGTACGTGATTGTTTCTGGCTACCACGAGTTTATCGGCAAGCTCGCGCCGGCCGTGGTGCCTGGGCTCTGACAAGCGAAACGGACCTGGCAATCTCCATTTGGCTTCTATACTGCAAAACCCGACCTCACGTTTCTGGAGTGTTGATGCATGGAAAAGCACGAATCCGATAACACCGCCGAGCCACGCTTGGAACACGGACGCTTTCAGCTCATCGCCGGTTTTGGTGGCCGTTTTACTCAGGACACCGCCCAGGATATCCCGCTGCTCTGGGAAAAGTTTTTGCCCTGGCTCGGTAAAGTGCCAGGGCAGAAAGATGAGGTCACCTATGGCGTGTGTTGCAACCCGGACGGGGAGGGCGGGTTTGAATACATTGCCGGAGTGGAAGTCAGCCGGCTCGATGATTTGCCCGAACAATTGCGCTGGATCGAAATACAGCCCGCGCACTATGCCGTGTTCGAACACAAAGGCCCGTTGAAAGACCTGCCGCAGACGTTCCACTACATCTGGAAAGAGTGGTTGCCGCAATCCGGCCACACCGCTGCCGATGCCCCGGAGTTCGAGCGCTACAGTGAAGACTTCAATCCCAAAACCGGCGAAGGCTCTCTGGAAGTCTGGATACCGCTCAAACCGAGCTGATTGCCACCCGCTCGCCGCTCGGCATGGCCAAATCTGTGGGAGCGAGCTTGCTCGCGATAGCGGTATGACCGTCAGCGACGATGCTGATGTGAGGGCCTATCGCGAGCAAGTTCGCACCGCTGGGTCAAAACACCAGCCCCATCCGCCGCTCGTAACCGATGCGGCCCTTGTACGCCTCGCCACTGTCGACCCAGCCCAACCGCGTGTACAGGCCGATGGCCAAGACGTTATCGGCGTCGACCGAAAGCTCCAGCCCCCTGATGTGCGGCCATGCCGCCCGAGCCACGGCAGGGAGCGCTTGCAAACAGGCCTTGCCGTAACCCTGGCCTTGGGCCCGGTAGTCGACTTGCAGGGCGTGCAGGGTGGCGCTGTGCTCATCGGCCCAGGCGGGCAGCACGGGTGGGCGCTTGAGCAGCAGGAAAGCCACTGGCACATCGTCGGCCAATAATGCGAACCCCTTGACCCCCGGGCCAGGCTTGGACAGCAGCGTGTGCAGCGCGCCGTGGATATCGCCGGCGAACTTGATCTGTTCGGGGTGGATTTCGATGGCTTCGACCTGCGTGCGCTGCAGCTCGGTGAGGTCTTCGTAGGGGACGAGCTGAGCGGTCACAAAAGCATCCGTGGTTGGCCGACAGAATGGACCTGGGATTCTAACGAATTTTTTTCTTTGAATTATTTTTGTTTGGGTTGTCGATTCGCAGTTTCTCTAAACGACAAAGGGTGTCTTCAACAAAAAACCTGCGGAGAATCACCATGAATACCCCAACCACCGAAACCGAAATCCAGGCCCTGATCGAGACGTATCGCCAGGCCGTCATGGAAAAGAACGTTGAAAAAGTCATGGCGCTCTATGACGACAACATCGTTTCGTTCGATGCCATCCAGGCCCTGCAATTCAAGGGCAAGGTTGCCTACCGGGCCCATTGGCAGGCGTGCATGGAAATGTGCCCCGGACCGCACAAGTTCGACTTCCATCAAGTCGAGATTACCTCGGCCGACAACATTGCCTTCGCGCACTGGCTGGCCTATTGCGGCGGGACCAACGACAAAGGCGAAGAGCAGGCGTGCTGGATGCGCACGACGGCCTGCTATCAACGGGTGGCCGGGCAATGGAAGATTGTCCACGAACACTGGTCCGCGCCGTTTGATCCGATGGCCGGCACGGCCCTGTTCGACCTGCAGCCCTGATCGTCGGGTTTTTCGCCGAGTGTCTTTCAGCGGTCCATAGTTGATCAGTTCGATCACGGAGCTTTCCATGAAGTATTTATGCCTGGTCTATAGCAACGAGCATGCGCTGCACAACTCACCCGACAGCCCGCAGGACGCTGAATGCATGGCCTACGCCGAGTCGATCCAGGGCAGCGGTCGGATGATTGCCGCCGAGGCCCTGGAGTCGGTGCAAACCGCTACGACGGTGCGCATGCGCGGCGGCAAATTGTCGATCACGGACGGTCCGTTTGCCGAAACCAAGGAGCAACTGGCGGGCTTCTACCTGATCGACGCCAAAGACCTGAACGAAGCCCTCCAGGTCGCCGGCAACATTCCGGCGGCCCGGGTCGGCTGCGTCGAGGTCCGACCGGTACGCCAACTGAACCCCTGAACAACAATCACAAACAGGATTTCATTCATGAACCTCAAACCTGCCTCGTTCGAGTTATCCATCAGTCGGGTGATCGACGCCCCGCGCCGAAAGATCTTCCGCGCCTGGACCGAGCCGGCCCTGCTTGTCCAGTGGTGGGGGCCACATGGCATGACGACGCCGGAGTGCGAAATGGACCTGTGGGTCGGTGGTCAGTTTCGCACCCTGATGCGTGCCCCGGACGGCAGTGAGTATCCGACCATGGGCGTGTTCCTGGAGATCGTCGCCCCGCAGCGGCTGGTGTTCACCGATGCGTTTGTGCCCGGCTGGATCCCCTCCGGCAAAGCCTTCATGACCGGCGAAGTGTTGCTTGAGGAGGTGGGCGATAAAACCCGTTACACCGCCCGCGCCCTGCACTGGAACGAAGAAGACCGCCAGGCCCACGAAGCCATGGGTTTTCACGAAGGTTGGGGCCAGAGCCTGGACCGGCTCGAAGCACTGGTGACCCAGGGCATGCCCGACTGATGTCGGCCGAAGAAGTCAGCGCACGGGTCGAGCAGGTTTATCGGCAAGACTCGCGGCGCATCCTGGCGACGCTGATTCGCCTGCTGGGGGACTTCGACCTTGCTGAAGAGGCCTTGCACGAGGCCTTCTTCATCGCGGTCGAGCGCTGGCAGCGTGACGGTGTGCCGGATAACCCTCGGGCCTGGCTGGTGTCGGCCGGGCGTTTCAAGGCCATCGACAGTTTGCGCAGGCGCGCTCGCTTCGCGGCGTCCCGGCCGATGCTGATTGCCCAGCTCGAAGAACTGGAGCAGAGCGACTGGAGTGATGAGGACGTGGAAGACGATCGCCTGCGGCTGATCTTCACCTGTTGCCACCCGGCCCTGGCGGCTGATGCCCAGGTGCCGCTGACGTTGCGGGAAGTGTGCGACCTGACCACCGAAGAGATCGCCCGGGCTTTTCTCGCCGCCCCGGCGGCCATCGCCCAGCGCATTGTGCGGGCCAAGGCAAAAATTCGCGATGCGAAGATCCCCTACCAGGTGCCGTCCCGTTCGGAACTGCCCGAGCGGCTGGACAGCGTGTTGCGCGTGATCTACCTGGTGTTCAACGAAGGCTATTCGGCCTCAATGGGGGCCGAGGTCACGCGTGAAGATTTGACCCGCGAAGCGATCCGCCTGGCCCGCCTGTTGATGGAGCTGTTGCCTGAAGCCGAAGTCATGGGTTTGCTGGCGTTGATGCTGCTGCACGAGTCGCGGCGGCGAGCGCGAACTTCACCGGGCGGTGAACTGATCCTGCTGGATGAGCAGGACCGCTCCTTGTGGGACGCCGACATGATTGCCGAAGGTTGTGCCCTGGTGGAGGCCGCGCTCAATACCCGACGGTTCGGGCCTTATTGCCTGCAAGCCGCGATTGCGGCGGTGCATGCCGAGGCCGCCACGGCGCAGGAGACCGACTGGCCGCAGATCGTCGGCCTCTATGATGTGCTGTTGCGCGCAGTGCCTTCGCCGGTGATCGAACTCAACCGCGCCGCGGCCCTGGCCAAGCGTGATGGACCGCAAGCGGGCTTGCAGCGGATCGACGCGATTCTGGACCGGGGTGAGTTGCTCGATTATCACCTGGCCCACTCGGCGCGGGCAGAACTCTGCCGGCAGTTGGGACGCGTGGAGGAGGCGAGGGTGGCGTATCGACGCGCGCTTGAATTGACGCAGCAATTGCCGGAGAGGCGGTTTATCGAGGGGCGGCTTGCGGAGTTGCAGTGATGACCACAAGCGATGAAATTTCCTGTGGGAGTTGTGGTGTGCATCGTATTTATGAACACCCAAAACCACTGTGGGAGCGGGCTTGCTCGCGAAGGCGCCGGCACAGTCAACATCGCTGTTGCTTGACCCACCGCCATCGCGAGCAGGCTCGCTCCCACAAGGGAGTTGTGGTGTGCATCGTATTTATGAACACCCGAAACCACTGTGGGAGCGAGCCTGCTCGCGAGGCACAGTCAACATCGCTGTTGCTTGACCCACCGCCATCGCGAGCAAGCCCGCTCCCATAAGGGAGTTGTGGTGTGCATGGTATTTATGAACGCCTGAAACCACTGTGGGAGCGAGCCTGCTCGCGATAGCGGTATGTCAGTCACATTGCTGTTGGCTTATACATCGCCATCGCGGCAAGCCCGCTCCCACAAGGGAGTTGTGGTGTGCATGGTATTTATGAACGCCTGAAACCACTGTGGGAGCGAGCTTGCTCGCGATAGCGGAATGTCAGTCACATTGCTGTTGGCTGATACATCGCTATCGCGGGCAAGCCCGCTCCCACAAGGGAGTTGTGGTGTGCATCGTATTTATGAACACCCGAAACCACTGTGGGAGCGAGCCTGCTCGCGAAGGCGCCGGCACAGTCAACATCGCTGTTGCTTGACCCACCGCCATCGCGAGCAAGCCCGCTCCCATAAGGGAGTTGTGGTGTGCATTGTCTTTATGAACACCCGAAACCACTGTGGGAGCGAGCTTGCTCGCGATAGCGGTATGTCAGTCACATTGCTGTTGGCTGATACATCGCTATCGCGGGCAAGCCCGCTCCCACAGGGCTTTTCGGCTTGGCTGACGGGCGTAACCCGTCAGCCAGCCAGCATTGATCAGAACTCGTGATCAGCGCTGTCCGGGTTCAGGTCGCTGATGCCCAGTTTGCCCGCGGCCTGTTCGATCGCGCCGGTCTGCTTGACCAGTGCGGCGATGGCGTCGCGCACGACCTGATTGCCAGCGGTGTTGCCCGCAGCGATCAGTTGGTCGTAGTGCTCACCCTTGTTGGCGTGATCGACCATGACCTGGATCTTGGCTTCGGTGTCGGCCAGGTCGGCCTTCAGGGCGGTGTCAGCGGCCGGGTCAGCCTTGGCCACCAGGGACGACAGGCTGGCGCCGGTCATCTTGGTGCCGTCGACCCGGGTGTATTCGCCCAGGTAAACGTTGCGTACACCTTTGGCGTCGTAGAAGTGCGAGTTGTGGGTGTTGTCGCTGAAGCAGTCTTGCTCGTCTTCTGGCGAGTTGGCTTCCAGGGACACTTTCATGCGCTCGCCCGCCAGTTCACCCAGGGACAGGCTGCCCATACCGAACAGCATCTTGCGCAGGCCGGTTTCGGCAGGCTCGGCTTCCAGGGTGGCGCGGTAGTTGTCAGCCACGTTTGGCTTCCAGTTGCCGACCATTTCTTCCAGATCGCTGACCAGCAGTTGGGTCACGGCCTTGAGGTAGGCGCGACGACGGTCGTTGTGACCGCCAGTAGCCCCGGCGCCTTCCAGGTAATCGGAGGCCGGACGGTTGCCAGCACCAGGGCCGGTGCCGTTGAGGTCCTGGCCCCACAGCAGGAATTCGATGGCGTGGTAGCCGGTGGCGACGTTGGCCTCGGAACCGCCCAGCTCGTTCAGGCTGGCGAGTTTCTCGGGAGTGATGTCTTTCACGTCGACCTTGTCTTCGCCCACCTGGACTTCGGTATTGGCGATGATATTGGCGGTGGCGCCCGGGTTACCCAATGCGTGCGCATAGGAGGTGTCCACGTAGTCGATCAGGCCCTCATCCAGCGGCCAGGCGTTCAACTGACCTTCCCAGTCGTCGATGATGGTGTTGCCGAAACGGAACACTTCGCTTTGCAGGTAAGGTACGCGCGCGGCAACCCAGGCGGCCTTGGCGGCGTTGAGGGTTTCGTCGTTCGGTTTGGCCAGGAACGCATCGATCGCGGTTTGCAGGGTTTTCGCGGTGGATTCGGCATCGCTGTAGACCGCATGGACGATGTCGGCGTAATGCGCGACAACGGCCTTGGCAGCGGCTTCGTCGATCTTGCCAGCTGCGGCTGGGGCGGCGGTGCTGGCTGCGGGCGTTGGCGTTTGCGGCGCGGCGGCCTTGTCTTTGCCTTCGCCGCAACCGGCGAGGGAAATAGCGATGGCCAGCAAACTGGCGGTAGCCAGAGGCATACGAATCATGGCGAACATCCTGCTTCGGTGATGGATGGGACAGGCGCGAGGTGCGCAAAGCTGCGACATAATGCGAAAGATTTGCATTATGTGTAAAGGGTTGTAGCTGTAAATATTTCTTATTTGCTCACCCACGACCCCAGACTCTGCAGCGTCCGTAGGCGCTGTCGAGTGCAACGAGGCTGCGATCTTTCCCTGACGCTTGAATCTCAAGGCAAAGATCACGATCAAAAGATCGCAGGCTTCGCCAGCTCCTACAGAGGCATGACAACAAGGGGAGAAAGAATCAGAAGATGGAGACTTTGCTGCGCTGCGCCTGCTTCAGATAGAGGCCCAATTCTCGTGCCGGCAGCGGTTTGCTGTAGTAGTACCCCTGACCTTCGTGGCAGCCCTCGGAGATGATGTAGGCTTCCTGCTCGACCGTCTCGACGCCCTCGGCGATCACCTGCATCCCCAGGCTCTTGCCCAACTGGATGATGGCCCGGACGATGGTCGCGTCATCCTCGTCATCGAGCAGGTCCTGGACGAAGCTCTTGTCGATCTTGATCTTGTCCAGCGGCAGGCTTTTGAGATAGCTCAGGGACGAATAGCCGGTCCCGAAATCATCGATGGCGATCAACGCACCGGAGCGGCGCAGGCTGAGCAAGTGCTGGGCGGCGGTGGTAATGTCTTCCATCAAACCGGTTTCCGTGACTTCCAGCTCCAGGCTGCGCGGCGGCAGGCGGTACATCTGCAGCAAGTTGTTCACCACGCGTGGCAGTTCGGCGTGGTGCAATTGCACGGTCGACAGGTTGACTGCCATGCGCAGGTCCACGAAACCCTGGTCATGCCATTCGCGCAACTGCTTGCAGGCCTGGTCCAGCACCCATTCACCGATGGCGATGATGGTGCCGTTCTGCTCGGCCAGGGGAATGAACAGGTCCGGCGGCACGAGGCCGTGTTCAGGGTGATGCCAGCGAATCAGGGCCTCGGTACCGACCACCCGCAGGTCGCGATAGCTGATCTGCGGCTGGTACACCAGGCTGAACTGCTCGAGCAACAGCGCCTCGCGCAGGTCTTTTTCCAGTTCGCGTCGGCGGCGCATTTCACTGTCGACGCTGGCGATGTAGAACTGATAGCGATTGCGCGACCGGGCCTTGGCCAGGGTCATGGTCTGCTCGGCTTTCTGCAACAGCTTCTCGGTGCTGTCGCCGTCTTCCGGGAAGAGGGTGATGCCGATGGTCGCCCGCAGGCGGATTTGCCGATCGTCGAGGACGAACGGTGCCTCCAGGTCATCGAGGATGCTCTGGG
This sequence comes from Pseudomonas halotolerans, assembly GCF_039581215.1. NCBI lineage: Bacteria > Pseudomonadati > Pseudomonadota > Gammaproteobacteria > Pseudomonadales > Pseudomonadaceae > Pseudomonas > Pseudomonas halotolerans. The sequence continues at coordinate 193,964 of NZ_JBCNTJ010000008.1, read as the reverse complement.
CCAACTCGGCGGCTTCGTAAGGTTGTTCGATATCGGCCTGGACCAGGGCAAACTGGTCGCCCCCCAGTCGTGCCAGCGCGCCAAGGCGCCCGCTGTGGGCCCGCAGCCGATCGGCCAGGGCCAGCAGCAACTGGTCGCCGGTTTGATAGCTGAACTGTTCGTTGATGCCCTTGAAATCATCCAGCCCCACACACAGCACGGCCACCCGACGTTGCAAGCGCCCGGCATCCACCAGGATCTTGTCCAGTTGCTGTTGTAGCTGTTGACGATTGGGCAGGCCGGTGAGGAAGTCGTACTGGGCCATGCGCAGCAGGCTGTTTTCTGCTTCGTGGCGCAGGTGCGTATTGCGTTCGATGGATGAGAGCAGCTGGTTGGCGGTATTGATCCATAGGCCCAGCTCGTTTTTCTCGTGGCCCGGCAGTTGAGGAATCTTGTGTTCGCTGGGACGGTCGGGGTTGATTTCGGTCAGGTGCTCGATGATCCGCGACAGCGGCTTGGTCAACAGCCAGTGATAGACCAGGTACAACACCAGGCCCATCGCCAGGGCTCGCAACATGCCCGATATGAAAATGATCACAGCGTTGCCGATGAAGCTCTGGCCGTAGGTGGCGGTATCGAGGGTAATGCTCAGGTCGCCGTAATATTCACTGTAAGGCCCACGCCCCACCAGTTGCGTGGTGAACGTGCGTTCCTGGCCAAGGATCAGGTCGGTCAGCCAGCGGCTTCCAGATTGCTGCAGAGGCCGGGTTTTTTCGGCCAGCATGGTCTCGTGAGGATGACCGATAGAGGCCATGCGCACGGCTTTGTCCTGAAACAGTCCCTCGATCACTTGCATGCCCATTTCCCGGTCCAGGCTGTAGACGGCCTGGGTCGAAGGGTCCCGGAACATATCAAGAATTCGCTGAGCGTCGCTGGCGACCGCATGATCGGTTTTGTAGGCGTCGTACACGATCTGGGCGCAGCTCAATACCACGCCGACGATCAATGCCGAGAGGAGCACGACCCGCAGTAACTTCACAGACAAGCTGTTCTTGAGTTCCAGCTTCAAAGAGGGGGTTCCTTGTTCCGTGCGGGTAGCGTCAAGTTGCCATGAGTATTGGCAATCCTGTGATGTCAGTCAAAGGGACAATCAAACACAAGGGTCTTCGTCTGAAACCTGGCCGTTATACGGCGTTTTCAGAGTTATTGCTCTACGACCATTGTGTCGGATGGAAGGGGCCGCAACTTGAGGCCTGGGTTCTATTTTTGTTGGATTTCAGACACGAGGTATTGGCCTGGAAAGGGTCCGGGACTTTGTGCCGGCTAAAAAAAACCCGGCAACACGCCGGGTTCTTTTGTCTGGCATCACGAATCAAGCGGTGAAGGTCTTGCCTTCGAACTGCTCGGCCACGAACTTCCAGTTGACCAGGTTCCAGAACGCTTCGACGTACTTCGGACGAACGTTGCGGTAGTCGATGTAGTAGGCGTGTTCCCAAACGTCGCAGGTCAGCAGCGGGGTGTCGCCACTGGTCAGCGGGTTGCCGGCGCCGATGGTGCTGGCCAGGGCCAGGGAACCGTCAGCCTTTTTCACCAGCCAGCCCCAACCGGAGCCGAAGGTGCCAACGGACGTCTTGGTGAACTCTTCCTTGAACTTGTCGAACGAACCGAACGCACTGTTGATGGCCTCGGCCAGCGCGCCGGTAGGTTGACCACCGGCGTTTGGCGCCAGGCAGTTCCAGTAGAAGGTGTGGTTCCAGACCTGAGCGGCGTTGTTGAAGATACCGCCCGAGGAAGTCTTGACGATTTCTTCCAGGCTCTTGCCTTCGAACTCGGTGCCAGGTACCAGGTTGTTCAGGTTCACGACGTAGGTGTTGTGGTGCTTGTCGTGGTGGTATTCCAGAGTCTCTTTGGAGATGTGCGGCTGCAGTGCATCGTGTGGATAAGGCAGCGGCGGCAATTCGAAAGCCATGGTGATTCTCCTAATCAGGTCAGTTGCGGTGAGCGCAAGGCCGATCACGGGCGGCCAGACTAGCGCCGGGGAGTTTGTACTCATTGCGGCGCAGGAGTCGGATCATAGCACCGGGGCAACGGCATAACCACGCAACAACTGTGTGGGATAGAGGTTCCAGAGCGGTTTGGAATAATCAGCCGGAGACGATCAACTGTATTGCCACGCTGAACATCATCGTCGCCACCAGCACGTCCAGTACCCGCCAGGTACTCGGTCGGGCCAGCCACGGTGCGAGCCATGCCGCACCGATCGCCAGCGTGAAGAACCACAGCAACGAGGCGCTGGCCGCACCCACGACATAGGCGCCAGGCACGCTTTGCTGGGCACCGAGGGAGCCGATCAGCAGCACGGTGTCCAGGTATACGTGGGGGTTGAGCAGGGTCACCGCCAACGCACTGAGCAGCACCGCCCGTAACGAGCGCACCACCTGCTGTTCATCTTGTTGCAGGCTCTGTTTCGAACAGGCCCGGCGCAACGCCAGGCTGCCATACCAGAGCAGGAACGCGGCGCCGCCCCAGCGGGCTATGGAAAGCAGCAACGGGCTTTGGGCCAGCAGTGTCGCCAGGCCGAATACCCCGGCGGCCACCAGCAGCGCATCGCACGTTACGCACAGGGCCGCGACCGGCAAGTGATGTTCGCGGCGCAGGCTTTGGGCCAGGACAAAGGCGTTCTGAGCGCCGATGGCCATGATCAGCCCGAGGGCCACCAGCAGTCCGTTCATGTAGCTTTGCCACATAAATTACTCCCCGAGTAGGTTTGAATGCTGGCCATTCTCCGGTGCAACGCGCTATAAGAAAAACCAATCTTGCTGATTGCTCATTAGGAAAACTGATGTTCGATTACAAATTGCTTTCTGCTCTGGCCGCAGTGGTCGAACAGGCCGGGTTCGAACGTGCCGCCCAAGTGCTGGGTTTGTCGCAGTCGGCGATTTCCCAGCGCATCAAACTGTTGGAGGCGCGGGTCGGCCAGCCCGTGCTGGTGCGCGTCACGCCGCCGGCACCCACCGAAATCGGTCGCCGCTTGCTCAACCATGTGCAGCAGGTGCGGCTGTTGGAGCGCGACCTGCAAAGCCTGGTGCCCGCGTTGGATGAAGAGGGGCTGCCCGAGCGCCTGCGCATCGCCTTGAACGCCGACAGCCTGGCCACTTGGTGGGCGGGGGCCGTTGCGGACTTCTGCGCCGAACATCATCTGTTGCTCGACTTGGTGGTGGAAGACCAGAACGTCGGCCTCAAGCGCATGCGTGCCGGTGAGGTGGCAGCGTGCGTCTGCGCCAGTGAGCGCCCGGTGGCCGGTGCCCGTAGTGTGTTGTTGGGGGCCATGCGCTACCGGGCGTTGGCCAGCCCGGCGTTCATCGCCAGGCACTTCCCCGATGGGGTGCGCGCCGACCAACTGGCGCGCACGCCGGCGCTGGTGTTCGGCCCGGATGATTTCCTGCAGCATCGCTACCTTGCTTCTCTGGGGGGCGAAGGCGGTTTCGAGCATCATCTTTGCCCGTCGTCCGAAGGTTTCATTCGGCTCACCGAAGCGGGGCTTGGTTGGGGACTGGTGCCGGAGCTGCAAGTGCGCGAGCAACTGGAGCGGGGCGAGCTGGTGGAGTTGCTGGCAGATAAACCGATCGATGTGCCGTTGTACTGGCATCATTGGCGCAATGGTGGACAGTTGCTGGGTTTGTTGACTGAACGATTGATCAAAGCGGCAAGCAGCAAGCTACAAGCGGTCAGTTGAAAGCGATTGGCTCGAAGCGTGTAGCTTGCAGCTCGAAATCTGATTTTAGGAGTCTTCATGAAAATTCTGGTCACCGGCGCAAGCGGCTTCATTGGCGGGCGCTTTGCGCGTTTCGCTCTGGAGCAAGGCCTGGATGTGCGGGTCAACGGTCGCCGGGCCGAGAGCGTTGAGCACCTGGTGCGTCGCGGGGCGCAGTTCATCCAAGGGGATCTGAATGACCCGTTGCTGGCTCGCGACCTGTGCCTGGGTGTTGACAGCGTCGTGCATTGCGCCGGTTCCGTGGGGCTTTGGGGGCGCTATCAGGATTTTCACCAAGGCAACGTCCAGGTCACGGAAAATGTTGTCGAAGCCTGCCTCAAGCAGAAGGTCAGGCGCCTGGTTCATCTGTCATCGCCGTCGATTTACTTCGATGGCCGGGACCATCTGGCCCTGACCGAAGAGCAAGTGCCCAAGCGTTTCAAACATCCCTACGCGGCCACCAAATACCTGGCTGAACAGAAGGTTTTCGGGGCCCAGGAGTTCGGTCTCGAAGTCCTGGCTCTGCGCCCGCGTTTTGTCACCGGCGCGGGTGACATGAGCATTTTCCCCCGGCTGTTGAAAATGCAACGCAAGGGGCGGCTGGCCATTGTCGGCAACGGGTTGAACAAGGTGGACTTCACCAGCGTGCAGAACCTCAACGAAGCGCTGCTCAGCAGTCTGTTGGCTGGCGAATCGGCCCTGGGCAAGGCTTACAACATCAGTAACGGCACGCCGGTGCCGTTGTGGGATGTGGTCAATTATGTGATGCGACAGATGGAAGTCCCACAGGTCCGGCGTTATCGTTCCTACGGGCTGGCCTACAGCATCGCCGCCCTGAATGAAGGCTTCTGCAGGTTGTGGCCGGGTCGTCCCGAACCGACGTTGTCGCGTTTGGGCATGCAGGTCATGAACAAGCATTTCACCCTGGACATCAGCCGGGCCCGGCATTATCTGGATTACGATCCACAGGTCAGTCTGTGGACCGCTCTTGATGAGTTCTGCACCTGGTGGAAAGCCCAGGATGCCCGCTGATCGCCCCGTCATGAACCGAGTGCCCGGTTCGGGGTCAATCGGTGCGGCGGGCGAGGGGGTTATACTCGCCGCATCAAGCCATCACCGGTTTCCCAAAGGTTAAACCCAATGCCCATGCGTAATGATGCCAACGACGACTTCGATGATGTACCGAGCTTGCGGATGCGGGCGGACATTCCCGATGACGATGACTTTCTGCCCAACCGTTCGCCCCATGTGCAAGCACGCCCGGCGCCTGTTGCGGCGGCCAAGGTCAAGGGCCCCAGTACCGGGCCGCTGTGGGCATTGGTTGGTGCGCTGTTGTGTGCGCTTGCCTTTCTGGCGTGGTGGAGCTTCCAGCAGATTTCCTTGATGGAACAGCAACTGGTGGCCACTCAGGAAAGCTTCGCGCGCATCAGTGAGGATGCGGCGGGGCGTCTGCAGGACATTTCGGGCAAGGTTGTAGCCGGTCAGTCCAATGTCATGAGCGACAGTGAAGCCTTGAAGCTGCAGATCAAACAGCTGGAAAACAAGCTTCAGGAGCAGAGCAAGCAATTCGATAACAAGCTGCAGGAGCAGTACAAACAACAGCTGGTCGCGTTCGGGCCGTCCGCCGATCTGGGCAAGGAACTGGCCCAGATCATGGCCCAGACCACTGAACAGCAGAACGCCAACACTCAGCTGCAAGCTTCCAACAAGGCGCTCCAAGCCCAGGTCGAGGCGCTGGCGGCTGAAGTTTCCGCCCTGAAAAACCAGGGCGAAGACGGTGCCCTCGATGCCCGGCTCAAGAGCATCGGTGCCGACATCACCGCTTTGAAAAGAGCCACTTCCAACTCTGCCATCGAGCGCCTGGAACAGGACATGATCGTGCTCAAGAGCCAACAGGACAACGGTGGCACCAACACTGCCGAGTTCGACGCCTTCCGCGGCCAGGTCACCCGCAATATCAACACATTGCAGGCGCAGATCCAGAACTTGCAGCAGCAACTCCGCGCTGGGGGGCAATGAACTGACGGCGGTCCACGATTTTTCGCGGCCGCCGCAAATCCCTCGGTTGGACTCATTGTCTGGGGAAAGATCGCAGCCTCGTTGCACTCGTCAGCTCCTACATCACCCCATGCCGTCTACGCTCTTGAAACACCAACAAGAACGAGGACGCGCGTATGGGTTTTTTTCACAAGATTGCCTGGCTGGGCGCAATGCTGATGCTGGGGGTGGCACAGGTGCTGGCGGCCACTCCGGATGACGGCCAGGCGGCCCGAGCACTGCTGGAAAAGGCCCTGGCCTATTACCACGACAAGGGTGACAAGGCGTTTGCCGCGTTCAGCCGCCAAGGGGAGTTCGTCGACAAGGATCGCTACGTTTTCGTGGTGGATACCCAAGGTGTGATGCTCGCCAGCGGCGGTCCTTCTTCGGCGCTGATCGGGCGAGACGTTTCAGAGGTCCTGGGACCGGACTTGCGCAAAGCCTTCAAGGACGCCTTGAAAACGCCCGAGGCCAGTGGCATCCAACAGGCCGAGTATCGCTGGCGGAACTGGGCTGACGGCAAGGTCGAGCGCAAGCATGTGTATTTCCAGCGCGTCGGCGAGCGAATCCTGGCCGTCGGCTACTACCTGCCACGGGCTTCCGCCGAGCAGGCCCGCGCGCTGTTGGACAAGGCTTCGAGCGACCTGATGCAAAACGAAAAACCCACGCTGATGGCGATCAACTCCCTCAAGGGCGGTTACCTGCAGGATGACCTGTATGTCTTTGTCGTCGACCTCAATACCCGGCGCTATGTCGGCCACGGCACCAACCTGCGGTTGATCAATACCGATTTCACCAGGGTCAAGGACCCGGATGGCAAACCGGTGGGCGAGCCGATACTGGCGCTGATCGAGAAACAGGACGAGGGAGAGTACGAGTACCGCTGGAAGAACCCGGTGACCGACAAGGTCGAGGACAAGCACGCGTACCTGAAGAAAGTCGGGCATTTCCTGGTGGCGGTGGGGTATTACAGTCCTTGAAGCGAGGCGCTGGATATCGTGGCGAGGGAGCTTGCTCCCGCTGGACCGGGCTGGCGCTCCAGTGCGCAGCGCCCCCCAAAAAAGGGGCCGCTTCGCAGCCCAGCGGGAGCAAGCTCCCTCGCCACAGTTGAATCCAGACAGCCTTCAGGGAGTGGCAATCAGCCCGCCACCAATACGCGAATGGCCTCCAGGCGCAGCGCCGCTTTCTCAAGCATCGCCAAACCTTGCTCACGCTGTTGGCGCAGAGCCACCAGTTCGCTGTCGCGTACCGTCGGGTTGACCGCTTGCAGGGCGGTCAGGCGCGCCAGTTCTTCGTCGGTATCGGCGGCCAGGCGACGCTGGGCTTCGGCCACGCGTTCGGCGTGACGCGGGGCGATCTTCTCTTCACCGGCGTTGATCCGTGGCGAGAGCTGGTCACGCTGGGCCTGGATGAACTTGTTGGCGCTGGCCCGGGGCACGCTTTCCAATTGATCGTTCAACGTCTCGAACGACACGCGGGCCGCGAGGTCGTTGCCGTTGGCGTCCAGCAGGCAGCGCAGGGCGGCCGGCGGCAGGTAACGGCCCAATTGCAGGGAGCGCGGGGCAACCACTTCACTGACGTAGAGCAGTTCCAGCAACACGGTGCCGGGCTTGAGGGCTTTGTTCTTGATCAGCGCTACGGCGGTATTGCCCATGGAACCGGACAGCACCAGGTCCATGCCGCCTTGCACCATCGGGTGCTCCCAGGTAATGAACTGCATGTCTTCGCGAGACAGCGCCTGGTTGCGGTCGTAGGTGATGGTCACGCCTTCGTCGTCGCCCAGCGGGAAGCTGGCGTCGAGCATTTTTTCGCTCGGCTTGAGGATCAGCGCGTTGTCCGAATGGTCCTCGCTGTCGATGCCGAACGCATCGAACAGCGTTTCCATGTAGATCGGCAGGGCGAACTGGTCGTCTTGTTCGAGAATGGCTTCCACCAGTGCGTCGCCTTCACCGGCGCCGCCGGAGTTGAGCTCCAGCAGACGGTCGCGACCGGTGTGCAACTCGGCCTCCAGACGTTCGCGTTCGGCGCGGGCTTCGTCGATCAACGCTTGCCACTGGCCGTCATCGGCCTCTTCCAGCAAGGGCAGCAGGCGCGGGCCGAATTGATGCTGCAAGGCGTTACCGGTCGGGCAGGTATTGAGGAACGCGTTCAGGGCCTCGTGATACCACTGGAACAGCCGCGCTTGCGGGCTGGTCTCCAGATACGGCGCATGCAACTCAATGGTGTGCTTCTGGCCGATCCGGTCCAGACGGCCAATACGCTGCTCCAGCAGGTCTGGGTGCGACGGCAGGTCGAACAACACCAAATGGTGGGCGAACTGGAAGTTGCGGCCTTCGCTGCCGATTTCCGAGCAGATCAGCACTTGGGCACCGAACTCTTCGTCGGCGAAGTAAGCCGCCGCGCGGTCGCGCTCCAGGATGTTCATGCCTTCATGGAACACCGTCGCCGGGATGCCGGAACGCACGCGCAGGGCATCTTCCAGGTCCATGGCGGTCTCGGCGTGGGCGCAGATCACCAGCACTTTGGTGCGCTTGAGCATCTTCAGCGTGTCGATCAGCCACTCGACCCGCGGGTCGAAACGCCACCAGCGCTGTTCTTCGCTGGCGTCCGGCTGAGCCTGGAAGCTGACTTCCGGGTACAGCTCGGCGTGATCGCCCAAGGGCAGTTCGAGGTACTCATCCGGGCATGGCAGCGGATAGGCGTGCAGCTTGCGCTCAGGGAAACCCTGCACGGCGGCGCGCGTATTGCGAAACAGCACGCGGCCGGTGCCATGACGGTCCAGCAGCTCACGGACCAGACGGGCGCTGGCTTCGACATCGCCATCATTGACGGCGGTCAGGAGCGCTTCGCCTTCGTTCCCCAGGAAACCGTGAATGGTCTTGTGCGCCTCGGGCGAGAGACGGCCCTTGTCCAGCAGCTCCTGCACGGCCTCGGCCACCGGGCGATAGTTTTCGCTCTCGGCGCGAAAGGCCTTGAGGTCATGGAAGCGGTTCGGGTCCAGCAGGCGCAGACGGGCGAAGTGGCTGTCCTGGCCCAACTGTTCCGGGGTCGCGGTCAGCAGCAGCACGCCGGGTATTGTCTCGGCAAGCTGTTCGACCAGGGCGTAATGCGGACTGACCTGATCTTCGTGCCAGACGAGGTGGTGGGCTTCGTCGACCACCATCAGGTCCCAGCCGGCGGCAAACAGCGCGTCCTGGGCCTTCTCATCGTCCACCAGCCACTCCAGCGCCACCAGGGCCAGTTGGGTGTCTTCGAACGGGTTGCTGGCATCGCTTTCGATGAAGCGTTCTTCGTCGAACAAGGCGACCTGCAGGTTGAAGCGCCGGCGCATTTCCACCAGCCATTGGTGCTGAAGGTTTTCCGGGACCAGGATCAACACGCGGCTGGCGCGGCCGGAGAGCAGTTGACGGTGGATGATCAGACCGGCTTCGATGGTCTTGCCCAGGCCCACTTCGTCCGCCAGCAATACCCGCGGCGCAATGCGGTCGGCCACTTCACGGGCGATGTGCAATTGGTGGGCGATGGGCTGGGCACGTACGCCGCCCAGGCCCCAGAGCGGGGATTGCAGTTGGCGGCTGGTGTGTTCCAGGGTGTGGTAGCGCAGGGAGAACCATGCCAGCGGGTCGATCTGGCCGGCGAACAGACGGTCGCTGGCCAGGCGGAACTGGATAAAGTTCGACAGCTGGGTTTCCGGCAGGGTGACCACTTCGTTCTGCCCATTGAGGCCGTGGTAGACCAGCAGGCCGTCGACATCGTCGACTTCACGCACGGTCATTTTCCAGCCTTCGAAGTGAGTGATCACATCGCCCGGCGAAAACCGCACGCGGGTGAGGGGCGCATTCCGTAGCGCGTACTGGCGAGTGTCGCCAGTGGCCGGATAGAGCACGGTCAACAAGCGGCCGTCCTGTGCCAGAACGGTGCCTAAACCCAGCTCGGCTTCGCTGTCACTGATCCAGCGTTGCCCCGGTTGATACTGCTGCGCCATGCTGCCTGACTCCCGCCTTGAAAAAGCCGGTTATCTTAACGGAATGATCCCTCAGACCAAAGGATTTACGTAGACATCGGCTCGCCATGAGCATGGATTACTTACCGGCGGTGCGGAACTTAAGTGTGCTAAGTGATCAAACAAGCTCGGCCCGGCCTATTGTGATAATGCCAACCGGGTCACAAGTTTCAGACCAGCGGTTCAAGCTGTTCCTCGCTCAGCCGACAACCTGAAGACAGGAGACCTTTATGTTGCCACCCATGCTCCCTTTGAGCGCTGTCCCCATCACCGCTCAACAGGATCCGGTCCGCCAGCGACCGGACATACCGCCCGTGGTCCCGGTGCAGCAAAGCTCCAATGAAAGCACCATCGACCTGAAAAATCGCGACCCGGAGGAGGCTGCGCTGTTGCTGCGCGAGGAGCAACAGCGCCAGCAGGAACGCCACAAGCGCCGCCGCGAAGCCGACGAAGATCCTGAAGCGCACCTGGCCGTACCGGGTACTGAACTGAACGCCGATAACACCGTGCCTGTGGTGCCGCTGATAGAGGGAGAGGAGCGTCAGGGCTTGTGGGTCGATATTCAGGTCTGATCCAGGCTTTGCCGACACCTGCAGGCTGGTCAACACCGCCAACAGCCGCCATCATGGGCGCATCCGCCATTTACCGCACGATGCCGACACGCCATGAGCCAAGACGACAAACTGATCGACCTCAGCGCTGAGCGCGCCAAACGCGTTCACGACCTCAACGAAAAGCGCCTTAACGAAGTCCGCCAGGCTTTTGAGCAAGCCATGCCGTTGGGCAAACCCCAGAAAAAAACCAAGAAAAAACCAAAAAAGCGCTAACCCCCCCTCCATTCATTGATACAGATCAGTTATTTCCCCTCCTTATTCGCCGCGTCGCGAGCGTTATTGACTCCGGTCAATTTTCATCCAGGCCTGATTGGTTAACTTGAACCCATCGCAACAGGGGCAAGACCAGGAGGCCAGTCATGTTTTTCGATAATGTGGTGTTTGCCGGAGTGTTGACCGTCGGCCTCATGTTCGTGTTTTTCGCCGGCTTTGGATTATTCATCTGGAAAGATGCACACAAGCGCAAAAAGCCATAGGTCTTTCCAGCGACAACGAGCACGCAAGGCATTTTGGGCGACTTCGGTCGCCCTTTTTTTTGGGATTTTTTTCAGGGCCTACACCACTTTCCTTGTGGGAGCGGGCTTGCTCGCGAAAGCGGTGTGTCAGCCTCTGTACGGTCACTGATCCGACGTCTTCGCGAGCAAGCCCGCTCCCACAAAGTGGTGGTTCTGGGCATAAAAAAAGGTGCGATCCGCAAGGATCGCACCTTCTTTTTGAGCCGCTGGTATCAGCTGCCGAGGGCCTTGGACGCCAGCCAGAACAGCGCGGCCGAGAGGGCCACCGTGGCCGGCAAGGTCAGTACCCAGGCCAGCAGGATGGTCCGTACCGTGCCACTTTGCAGACCGCTCTTGTTGGCGACCATGGTACCCGCCACGCCGGACGACAGTACGTGGGTGGTGGAAACCGGCAGGCTGAAGATGTTCGCCGCACCGATCATGCACGCCGTGGTGATTTGCGCCGACATACCTTGAGCGTAGGTCATGCCTTGCTTGCCGATCTTCTCACCGATGGTCAGCACCACACGCTTCCAGCCGACCATGGTGCCCAGGCCCAGGGCCAGGGCGACTGCCAGAATCACCCAGAACGGGGCGTATTCGGTGGTCGCGGTCAGGTCCTTGCGCAGCTTGTTCAGATCGTCTTTTTCACGGGCTGCCAGGCCAGGCAACTTGCCAACCTTCTTTGCCGTGTCATCCAGGCAAAGCAGGTAGCGACGCACTTCAATGCGGCTTTCCGACGGCAGCGAATGGTAATCCGCTACACCTTTGAGGGTGTCGAGCAGCGCTGCGATGGTGGGCTCGGTCTGCTGCGGGTTGCAGCGGAATTTCTCCGGTAGATCGCCCTCGACGCTTTTGCCCAGCGCCAGGTATTCACCCAGCGATTCGCTGTTGCGCTGGTAGAACTGGCTCAGGTGCAGCGTCGCGTCGCGGGTCCGCTCGATCTGGTAGGTGGTGCTGTTCAGGTCAAGCACGAACTGTGCAGGTACGATACCGATCAGCACCAGCATGATCAGGCCGATGCCTTTCTGGCCATCGTTGGAGCCGTGGACAAAGCTCACGGCCATGGCTGAAATGACCAGCACCAGGCGATTCCAGAACGGCGGGTGTTTCTTGTCGTCGATCTTGCGGCGCTGTTCCGGCGTTTTGTGCATCTTTGACAGCGGTCGCCACCACTTCAGGCCAATCAATACCAGGGCGGCAATCAGGAAGCCTGCCATGGGCGAGAACACCAGGGAGGCACCGATATCGATTGCTTTCTGCCAGTTCACCCCGTCGGCCAACGGGATATCGTTGATCAGCGCGTTGGCCAGGCCCACGCCGAGGATCGAACCGATCAGCGTGTGAGAGCTGGAGGCCGGGATACCGAAGTACCAGGTGCCCAGGTTCCAGGTGATGGCCGCTGCGAGCAGCGAAAACACCATGGCCAGCCCGTGTCCAGTGTTCACATTGATCAGCAGCTCTACCGGCAGCAGGTGAACGATGGCATACGCCACGCCCACACCGCCCAGCAGCACGCCGAGGAAGTTGAACACACCGGAAAAGAACACCGCCAGATGAGGCGGCATCGCTTTGGTGTAGATAACAGTGGCCACCGCGTTTGCGGTGTCATGAAAGCCGTTGATGAACTCGAAGGCGAGGACAAAGGCCAGGGCGAGCAAGAGGCTCACAAGCACCCAAGCATCCAGTCCGCTAAATAAATCGATCATGAAGGTTTTCTGACCCGGTCGTAAGGGGGCGCGATTATGCCAGAAAACCTCGGTAATCGATGCATTGCCTGCTCATCGGTAACATTCTTCAACGAAATAATTTGCAGACACCCCTTCGAACCCTGGCGTTTAGCGGGTTGCGCAACCCATTGATTCGGGAGCGGAAAGCGCGCCAGGCAAGGGGCCGCTCGTCGTTGAAAGAGCCTCAAGCGGTTGTGCGAAAAATCTGAAAAGAAGGTAAGCCATGGCCATTCCTCGACCGTTGTCGGGGAAATGGCGACCCGCTCATGGCGGGCGTCCGGTACGGGCCGGCCAGGGTGTCGGCCGGATACCCCTTCATAAGAACATCAAGCGCTGAGGATTATCGCTCTTCCGCTTTGAGTTCCTGTTCCATTTTCTGAAGTTCCTGGGTAAAGGCCTGGTCCTGAACGGTGGCGCGTTTACGCCAGGGTTTGCGTTCCGGTTCAGGTTGCGCGGCGTAGGTGGTGATTTCCCCGCCGTAAACTTCCTTGTAACGTTGTTCCTGGCGCTCAAGTTCCGCGCGCAGTTCGTCTTTCGTCACAGTATTACCTAATGGTTTGAATGGGTCTGGTGATACGCACTGCATGTAGACATGCAGACGGCCACGGCACCAGAGCTGACAGCTGACGTAGCATCAGGAGTTTCGTATAACGCCGATACGGGGGAAGCGCCATCCGGGTGCTTCGGGCACCGGCTGCCGGCACCACGCAGGATAGAAACCTGCAATGCCTGCGGACGGGAGCGGTCGATTGCCGCACCGTCACTGAGGGGCATTATAGCGGCCTGTCCGAAGAACACTATCGGGAAAAGTTAAAAGAATCTGTTGTTGTGTGAATCAATATTTGTATGTGCAACTTGTGGCAATTAGGTTTCGGGCAATCCCAGACAATGTCGCTATCCACGCTCCTGGCACGCACTATGTTCAATAATCGTGGCGTCATTACTTATTTATCAACCCTTCACACAAAAGCAAGGCGGGTGGGAGGAGCTTTGATTGCGATTATCGGTTGATGGTTCGATAATCGAACGGTGCTGAAGCCAGCCCCTTGTCTGTGCAGCGGGCAGCCGCTTGTAATAGCCGCCATTCCCCGGGAAGGACCAGATATGAACGACCAATTGCGCAACGCCTTCGCTTCTGTAGCGCCACCCATCGTTGCTTCGCCGGCCAAGCGCATCCAGGCCCTGACCGGTGACCCGGACTTCATGACGTCCCTGGCCCGTGGGTTGGCCGTGGTCCAGGCGTTTCAGGAGCGTAAACGGCACCTGACCATCGCTCAGATCAGCCACCGCACGGAAATTCCCCGCGCCGCCGTCAGACGTTGCCTGCACACGTTGATCAAACTCGGCTACGCCACCACCGACGGCCGGACCTATTCGTTGTTGCCCAAAGTATTGACCCTGGGTCATGCCTATCTGTCATCGACGCCCCTGGCCGTGTCCGCGCAGCCGTATCTGGACCGAATGAGTGAGCAGTTGCATGAGGCCTGCAACATGGCGACGCTGGAAGGTGACGACATTCTCTATATTGCCCGCTCGGCGACCACTCAGCGGCTGATATCCGTGGATCTGTCTGTCGGTGGACGCCTGCCGGCCTATTGCACCTCGATGGGCAGAATTCTTCTGGCGGCGCTGGACGACGCTTCCTTGCGTGATTACCTCGACCATGCCGACCTGCAGGCCAAGACCAGCCGGACCCTGCACACTCCCCAGGCTTTGCTGGAGTGTTTGCAAGAAGTGCGGCAGCAGGGATGGTGCATTGTCGACCAGGAACTGGAGCAGGGGCTGCGCTCGATTGCCGTGCCTGTCTACGACGCCTCCGGCCAGGTGGTGGCGGCGTTGAATGTCAGTACCCATGCCGGACGGGTCAGCCGCAATGAACTGGAACAGCGCTTCCTGCCGGGCCTGTTGGGCGCTAGCCGTGACTTGAGCGCGCAGCTGTTCACTTAAGCTGTTCGATAAACGCACACAGTCGTCTCGGGTGAATTGACGTTATTTGCCTCGGATCATTAATGTCGCGGCAGCGTCATCCGGCGTGGCCGAGCCTGACTCGACCGATGGATGGCGACCCAATAATAATGAGAGGCACACCTGTCATGCATACCTCCTGCGGCCTTCACGTTGACGATCGACCGGCCTGTCCGTCCCAGATCGCCCGCTAACCCAACACCTTTCTTACAGCCTTGCGGTTTATTGCCGGGCCTCTGTTCGCCTGCGTTTTCTTGCGTGGAATAAAAACAAGATGAACCAACCCCAGACCTCCGTAGGCAATTGCCTCGACGTGCAGTCCTTCATCAACGCTCAACCCATCTCGCGCTATCAGTGGCGAGTAGTGATTCTGTGCTTCCTGATTGTTTTTCTCGACGGCCTCGACACGGCGGCCATGGGCTTCATCGCCCCGGCGCTCTCCCAGGACTGGGGCATTGATCGGGCCAGCCTGGGCCCGGTCATGAGTGCGGCGCTGATCGGCATGGTATTCGGTGCCCTCGGCTCCGGTCCGTTGGCAGACCGTTTCGGCCGAAAAGTTGTGCTGGTCGGCGCGGTCGTACTGTTCGGCGCGTTCAGCCTGGCATCGGCCTACAGCACCACTATCGATCAATTGCTGGTGCTGCGTTTTCTGACCGGCCTGGGGTTGGGGGCCGGCATGCCGAATGCGACCACCTTGCTGTCGGAATACACCCCGGAACGTAAAAAATCGTTGCTGGTGACCAGCATGTTCTGCGGCTTCAACCTGGGCATGGCTGGCGGCGGGTTTATTTCGGCCAAGTTGATACCGGCGTTCGGCTGGCACAGCCTGCTGCTGATCGGCGGGATCCTGCCGTTGATCCTGGCGGTGGTGTTGGTGTTCTGGTTGCCGGAGTCGGCCCGTTATCTGGTGGTGCGCAACCGTGGCACAGACAAGGTGCGCAAGACCTTGGCCCCGATCGATCCGCACACCGTTGCCCAGGCGGCGAGTTTCAGTGTGCCGGAACAAAAAACTGTGAAAGCCCGCAACGTGCTGGCGGTGATTTTCTCCGGCACCTACAGCGCCGGAACCCTATTGTTGTGGCTGACCTACTTCATGGGGTTGGTGATTGTTTACCTGCTGACCAGCTGGTTGCCGACGCTGATGCGCGACAGCGGCGCGAGCATGGAGCAGGCGGCATTTATCGGGGCGTTGTTTCAGTTCGGCGGCGTATTGAGCGCGGTTGGGGTGGGGTGGGCGATGGACCGGTTCAATCCGCACAAGGTCATCGGCATTTTCTACTTGATGGCTGGGATATTTGCCTACGCGGTCGGGCAGAGTCTGGGCAACATTACCTTGCTCGCCACGTTGGTGCTGGTGGCCGGCATGTGCGTCAACGGCGCGCAATCGGCGATGCCGTCGCTGGCGGCGCGGTTCTATCCGACCCAAGGCCGGGCCACCGGTGTCTCGTGGATGCTCGGCATCGGCCGTTTCGGCGCGATCCTCGGTGCCTGGATGGGGGCGACGTTGTTGGGCCTGGGCTGGAACTTCGAACAGGTCCTGACCGCCCTGGTCATTCCAGCGGCCTTGGCGACGGCGGCGGTGGTGATCAAGGGCATGGTCAGCCATGCGGATGCGACGTGAAGCAGTGACATGACCCCCTGTGGGAGCGGGCTTGCTCGCGAATGCGGTTTGTCAGGCAGCACTATTTTGTTTGACCCACCGCATTCGCGAGCAAGCCCGCTCCCACAGGGGTCTCTGTGTACTTGGATAAGTCGTTAGCCAAACAACAATCTGTTCGATAAACGAACACTCAGTCGATTATCGGATTGTTTGGCGTTTTCCCTCAGCTTAATCTTCAGTCACTCCGGCGCTTAACCTCGCGCCTTTTTCTTCATCTTGGTCTACTGAAAAACGGGAGCCTGCCCCATGGCTGAAATCCTTTCGCTGCACGACGCAGTGAAGCAATTCGTCAATGACGGCGATACCGTCGCGCTCGAAGGCTTCACTCACCTGATTCCGACGGCGGCGGGTCATGAAATCATTCGCCAGGGCAAGAAAGACCTGACGCTGGTGCGGATGACGCCTGACCTGATCTACGACCAGTTGATCGGAGCCGGTTGTGCTCGCAAGCTGATTTTCTCCTGGGGTGGCAATCCTGGGGTGGGCTCCCTGCACCGGCTGCGCGATGCCGTGGAAAAACAATGGCCGCACCCGCTGGAGATCGAAGAGCACAGCCACGCCGACCTGGCCAATGCCTACGTCGCCGGGGCCTCGGGCTTGCCATTCGCGGTGCTGCGGGCCTACGCCGGCTCTGACCTGCCCAAGGTCAATCCGCTGATCAAAAGCGTGACCTGTCCCTTCACCGGGGAAGTCCTTGCCGCAGTGCCTTCGGTACGCCCGGACATCACGGTGATCCACGCACAAAAGGCCGACCGCAAGGGCAACGTTCTGTTGTGGGGCATTCTCGGCGTGCAGAAAGAAGCCGCCCTGGCCGCCAAGCGCTGCATCGTCACCGTGGAAGAAATCGTCGATGACCTCAACGCACCAATGAACGCCTGCGTCCTGCCGACCTGGGCGTTAAGCGCGGTGTGCCACGTACCGGGTGGCGCTCATCCGTCCTACGCCCACGGCTACACCGAGCGTGACAACCGTTTCTACCAGGCGTGGGATCCGATCGCCCGGGACCGTGAGACCTTTACCGCCTGGATCAACGAATACATCCACGGCACCCGAGATTTCAGTGAATTCCAGGCCCGACTGGCAGCCACTTCGGAGGCGAAATAATGACGTACTCCACCAACGAAATGATGACCGTTGCCGCAGCCCGCCGGCTGAAGAACAACGCCGTGTGCTTCGTGGGCATCGGCTTGCCATCGAAGGCGGCCAACCTGGCGCGGCTGACCTCCTCGCCGGATGTGGTCCTGATCTACGAGTCCGGTCCAATCGGCGCCAAGCCCAGCGTATTGCCGCTGTCCATCGGTGATGGTGAGCTGGCTGAGACCGCAGATACAGTCGTACCCACCGGTGAGATTTTTCGCTACTGGTTGCAGGGCGGACGCATCGACGTCGGCTTCCTCGGTGCAGCCCAGGTCGACCGTTTCGGCAACATCAACACCACGGTGGTGGGTGACTACCATCAACCGAAAGTCCGCTTGCCGGGTGCCGGCGGCGCCCCGGAAATCGCCGGTTCGGCCAAGAGCGTGCTGATCATCCTCAAGCAGTCGGCGCGCTCGTTCGTCGACAAGCTGGATTTCATCACCTCGGTCGGTCACGGCGAGGGCGGTGATTCCCGTAAACGCCTGGGCCTGCCGGGCGCTGGCCCCGTAGGTATCATCACCGACTTGTGCATCATGGA
The DNA here is from genome assembly GCF_039581215.1 of Pseudomonas halotolerans. Classification (NCBI taxonomy): domain Bacteria; kingdom Pseudomonadati; phylum Pseudomonadota; class Gammaproteobacteria; order Pseudomonadales; family Pseudomonadaceae; genus Pseudomonas; species Pseudomonas halotolerans. The sequence continues at coordinate 176,053 of NZ_JBCNTJ010000008.1, read as the reverse complement.
GCCGGAAGCCGGCAGCCATGAGTTCGTGGTCACCGCGCTGCACCCCGGCGTAACCCGCGAGCAAGTCGTTGCCGCCACCGGTTGGGCGATTCGTTTTGCCGACCAGGTGCAAACCACTGCCGAGCCGACCGAAACAGAGCTGCGCGCCCTGCGCGATCTCGAAGCACGTACTGCCGCGGCCCACGGTCAGGCACCGGGAGAAGCGTGATGCGCGACGTTTATATCTGTGATGCGATTCGAACCCCCATCGGTCGCTTCGGTGGCGGTTTGTCCGCCGTGCGCGCCGATGACCTGGCCGCCGTACCGATCAAGGCGCTGATGGAGCGCAACCCGTCGGTGGATTGGAATGCCGTGGACGAAGTGTTTCTCGGCTGCGCCAACCAGGCCGGGGAGGACAACCGCAACGTGGCGCGCATGGCGTTGCTGCTGGCAGGCCTGCCGCAGAGCATTCCCGGCGTGACCCTCAACCGTCTTTGCGCCTCGGGCATGGACGCCGTCGGCACGGCCTTCCGCGCCATCGCCAGCGGCGAAATGGAATTGGCCATCGCCGGCGGGGTGGAGTCGATGTCCCGCGCACCGTTCGTGATGGGCAAGGCCGATGCCGCGTTCTCGCGCAACATGAAGCTGGAGGACACCACCATCGGCTGGCGCTTTATCAATCCGTTGATGAAAAGCCAATACGGCGTGGACGCGATGCCCCAGACCGCCGATAACGTGGCCGATGATTACGCGGTGTCTCGCGCTGACCAGGATGCTTTCGCCTTGCGCAGTCAGCAGCGCACGGCGGCCGCTCAGGCCGCAGGGTATTTCGCCGAAGAAATCGTCCCGGTGCGCGTCGCCCACAAGAAAGGCGAAACCGTGGTCGAGCAGGACGAACATCCTCGCGCCGACACGACGCTGGAGACCTTGAGCAAACTCAAGCCGGTCAACGGTCCGGACAAAACCGTCACCGCCGGCAACGCCTCGGGCGTGAATGATGGCGCGGCGGCTATGATCCTGGCGTCGGCCGAAGCGGTGAAGAAACACGGGCTGACGCCGCGGGGCAAAGTGTTAGGCATGGCCAGTGCCGGTGTGGCCCCACGGGTGATGGGCATCGGCCCGGTGCCCGCAGTGCGCAAACTTACTGAGCGCCTCGGCCTGGCGGTCGCCGACTTTGACGTCATCGAGCTCAACGAAGCCTTCGCCAGCCAGGGGTTGGCGGTGCTGCGCGAGCTGGGGCTGGCGGACGACGCGCCGCAGGTGAACCCCAATGGCGGCGCTATCGCCCTCGGTCATCCGCTGGGCATGAGCGGAGCGCGGTTGGTGCTGACGGCGCTGCATCATCTGGAAAAGACCGGCGGCAAGAAGGGCCTGGCGACCATGTGTGTTGGCGTCGGCCAGGGGCTGGCGTTGGCAATCGAACGCGTCTGACGCGTCGTTCTACTCATAAGAAACCGAGGAATGCTTCATGACTGACAAGCCTGGTTATCGTCGCCCCCAAGCGGGCACCCAGCCGGAGTACCTGCACCCGCCGTACCAGTCCACCAACCTGCGCTCGCCTTCAAAGCCGTTGGTGTTCCTGCCCCATTCGCTGTCGGAAATCACCGGCCCGACCGTAGGTGCTGATCGCCTGCAGGAGAAGGATAACGACCTGACTGCCCAGCATGCCGGCGAGCCACTGGGGGAGCGGATCATCATTCACGGGCGCGTGCTGGATGAGCACGGCCAGCCTGTGCCAGGCATCCTCGTGGAAATCTGGCAGGCCAACGCTGCCGGTCGCTACAACCATGACCGTGACAACCATGACGCGCCGCTGGACCCGAACTTCACCGGCACCGGTCGCACCGTCACCGACGCTGACGGTGGGTACCAGTTCCAGACCATCAAGCCCGGCGCCTACCCGTGGGGCAACCATCACAACGCCTGGCGCCCGGCGCATATCCATTTCTCACTGTTCGGGCCGAGCATTCTGACGCGGCTGGTGACGCAGATGTATTTCCCCGGCGACCCGCTGCTGGCCTACGACCCGATCTACAACTGCGTGCCGGACACCAGCGCCAAGGAACGCCTGATCGCCCGTTTCGACCTGGAAAAAACCATTCCTCACTACGCCCTCGGTTATCGTTGGGACATCGTATTGCGCGGCCGCGATGCCACGCCGATGGAGAAATAAGATGACGCTCACCGCCACCACGTCTCACACCGTTGGCCCTTACTACCACATCGGCCTGACCTGGCTGAACCGCGAAGACCTGACTGTCGCCCAAACCCTCGGCCAACGCGTAGCGATCACCGGGCAAGTGATCGACGGCAACGGCCAGTTCGTCAACGACGCGATGCTGGAAGTCTGGCAGGCCAACGCCGCCGGAAAATACGCGCACCCGGAAGACGACCAGGACAAACCCCTGGACCCCCACTTCGAAGGCTTCGGCCGGGTGCCGGTGGATGCCGAAGGGCGTTTTCGTTTCACCACCATCAAGCCGGGCACCGTGCCGGGCTTGGGCGGCACGACCCAAGCACCGCACCTGGTGGTACTGGTGTTTGCCCGCGGTCTGGTCAAGCATTTGCTGACGCGAATCTATTTCGATGGTGAACAGGCCAATGAAACCGATCCGCTGCTGGCCTGCGTGCCCGAAGAGCGGCGCGCCACTCTGGTGACCAAGCCCGATGCGTCGGGTGTGTACCAATGGAACGTGATCCTGCAGGGGACGGATGCCGAGACGGTGTTCTTCGATTACTGAGTCATGATTTTCCTGTGGCGAGGGAGCAAGCGCCCGCCGGTTTTGTAGGCGCTGGCGAAGCCTGCGATCTTTTGATCTTTCATTTGGGACCAAGCGCTTGTGGAAAGATCGCAGCCTCGCTTCGCTCGACAGCTCCTACGGGACAAGCCAGCGGGAGCTCGCAGGACCACAGCAATGGCATGAACCCTGTGGGAGCGAGCTTGCTCGCGATGGCGTCCACACTGGCGCTAGCGCTTCAATGTCTGTTTGTGGAACGGGACTGTTACAAAGTGTGTCTAGACTCTGTCCAGTCCTCAAGAGTGAATAACCCATGACCACCTTAACCAGCCACTACACCGGCGAAGAGCGCGGCAAGCGCATCTTCGCCATCGTCGGTGCCTCATCCGGCAACCTGGTCGAATGGTTCGACTTCTATGTCTATGCGTTCTGCGCGATCTATTTTGCGCCGGCGTTCTTTCCGTCCGACAACCCCACCGTGCAACTGGTTAACACGGCGGGTGTGTTCGCCGCCGGGTTCCTGATGCGGCCCATCGGCGGCTGGATCTTCGGCCGGGTCGCGGACCGTCACGGGCGCAAGAATTCAATGATGATTTCGGTGCTGATGATGTGCTTCGGCTCGTTGCTCATCGCCTGCCTGCCCACCTACAAGGATATCGGCGTCTGGGCGCCGGTGCTGCTGTTGCTTGCCCGCTTGCTGCAAGGCCTGTCGGTCGGCGGCGAATACGGCACCACCGCCACCTACATGAGCGAAGTCGCCCTGAAGGGCCAGCGCGGTTTCTTTGCCTCGTTCCAGTACGTGACGCTGATCGGTGGGCAACTGCTGGCGGTGTCGCTGGTGGTAGTCCTGCAACAGATTCTCAATGAAGACGAACTGCGTGCCTACGGCTGGCGGATCCCATTCGTGGTGGGCGCGGCGGCGGCGCTGATTTCACTGGTGCTGCGTCGTTCCCTCAAGGAAACCAGCAGCAAGGAAATGCGCGAAAACAAAGACGCCGGCAGCATCGCGGCGCTGTTTCGCGACCACAAGGCGGCGTTCATCACCGTGCTGGGCTACACCGCCGGCGGTTCGTTGATTTTCTACACCTTCACCACTTACATGCAGAAATACCTGGTGAACACTGCCGGCCTGCACGCCAAGACCGCCAGCTACATCATGACCGGCGCGCTGTTTCTGTACATGTGCATGCAGCCGTTGTTCGGCATGCTGGCGGACAAGATCGGCCGACGTAACTCCATGCTCTGGTTCGGCGCTCTGGGGGCGTTGTGCACAGTGCCGATCCTGCTGACGCTGAAAAGCATCAGCAGTCCGTTTCTGGCGTTTGTGCTGATTACGCTGGCGCTGGCGATCGTCAGTTTCTACACCTCCATCAGCGGCCTGGTGAAAGCAGAAATGTTTCCACCCGAAGTGCGAGCGCTGGGGGTAGGGTTGGCGTACGCGGTGGCGAATGCGATTTTTGGCGGTTCGGCTGAGTACGTTGCCTTGAGCCTGAAAGCCCAGGGCATGGAAAACGCCTTTTATTGGTATGTCACGGTCATGATGGTGGTGGCGTTCCTGTTCAGCCTGCGCCTGCCCAAGCAACCGGCGTATTTGCACCATGACCTTTGAATCCACCTGATCATTTGAGGCTTGTTTGAGTCATTGTGGCGAGGGGATTTATCCCCGCTGGGGCGCGAAGCGGCCCTAAGTATCAGCAACCGGGTCTGTCCGACAGATTGTGTTGCTGCTTTGGGGGCCGCTGCGCAGCCCAGCGGGGATAAATCCCCTCGCCACAGCAATTTCTCTCGCCTCACCTTCCCAAGGACTGTTTATGAACGAACGACCGGGCAATCAGCTGTTCGATGCCTACTTCACCGCCCGCGACATGCGCGAGGTGTTCTGCGATGCGGGCCGGGTACAGGCCATGCTCGACGTCGAGGCGGCACTGGCCCGGGCGGAGGCGCGGGTGGGTTTGATTCCCCAAAGCGCCGTGGCGTCGATTGAACAGGCCTGCCGCGCCGAACTTTATGATTTTTCGGCATTGAGCCAAGCGATTGCCAGCGCCGGTAATTCGGCGATCCCGTTGGTCAAGGCGTTGGGCAAGTGCATCGCCGCCGAGGACGCCGAAGCCGAGCGCTACGTGCACCTGGGTGCGACCAGCCAGGACGTGATGGACAGCGGGCTGGTGCTGCAACTGCGCCAGGCACTGGGGCTGATCGAAGGCGAGCTGGCGCAGTTGGCCGTCACCCTGGCCCGACAAGCCGAACACTACGCCGCTACGCCACTGGCCGGGCGCACTTGGCTGCAGCACGCCACGCCGGTGACCCTGGGCATGAAAATCGCCGGGTGGCTGGGGGCGATCACCCGTAGCCGGCAACGCTTGAATGAGCTCAAGCCGCGCTTGCTGGTGCTGCAATTCGGTGGTGCCTCCGGAACCCTCGCCGCCTTGGGTGAACACGCCTTGCCCGTTGCTGAAGCCCTGGCCGCCGAGCTGCAACTGAACCTGCCGGAACAGCCATGGCACACCCAGCGTGATCGCCTGGTGGAGTTCGGCTCGGTGCTGGGTTTGATCGCCGGCAGCCTGGGCAAACTGGGCCGCGACATCAGCCTGTTGATGCAGACCGAGGCCGGCGAAGCGTTCGAACCTTCGGCCCCGGGCAAGGGTGGTTCGTCCACCATGCCCCACAAGCGCAACCCGGTGGGCGCGGCGGTGCTGATCGGCGCGGCGACGCGGGTGCCAGGTTTGTTGTCGACGCTGTTCAGCGCCATGCCCCAGGAGCATGAGCGCAGCCTGGGCCTGTGGCACGCCGAATGGGAAACCCTGCCGGATATCTGCTGCCTGGTGTCCGGCGCCCTGCAACAGGCGCGGCTGCTGGCCGAAGGGCTGGAAGTGGACGCGGCGCGCATGGCCCGTAATCTGGAACTGACTCAAGGACTGGTGCTGGCCGAAGCGGTGAGCATCGTCCTGGCCCAGCGCGTGGGGCGCGACACCGCGCACCATCTGCTGGAGCAATGCTGCAAACGTGCCGTGGCCGAGCAGCGCCATTTGCGGCAGGTGCTGGGGGATGAACCTCAGGTCACCGCGCAGTTGTCCGCCACTGAGTTGGATGATTTGCTCGACCCTGCCCACTACCTCGGCCAAGCCCAGACCTGGGTCGCTCGCGCAGTAGCTGAACACCTTGCCTTGAACGCTTGAAAGGAGATTGTTGTGGGATTCGTCAAACTCGCCGAAGGCGAACTGAATTATTGCTTCGATGGGCCGCAAGACGCCCCGGTGCTGGTGCTTTCCAACTCCCTGGGCACCGATCTGCACATGTGGGACGTGCAGGTCGCGGCGTTCAGCGAGCACTTTCGCGTGCTGCGTTTCGACACGCGCGGCCACGGTCAATCATTGGTGACTGAAGGGCCGTACAGCATCGAACAACTGGGCCGCGACGTGCTGGCGATGCTCGATCAGCTGAACATCGACAAGGTGCATTTTTGCGGGTTGTCCATGGGCGGATTGATCGGCCAATGGCTGGGGATCAATGCCGGCGAGCGGCTGCACAAACTGGTGGTGTGCAACACTGCCGCGAAGATCGGCGACCCCTCGGTGTGGAATCCGCGCATTGAAACCGTACTCCGTGACGGCCAGGCGGCCATGGTAGCGCTGCGGGATGCTTCGGTTGCCCGCTGGTTTACCCCTGACTTTGCCGAGGCCCAACCCGCGACGGTGAAGAAGATCACCGACATGCTCGCCGCCACTTCGCCCCAGGGCTACGCGGCCAACTGTGCGGCGGTGCGTGATGCCGATTTTCGTGAGCAACTGTCTTCGATCCGCTTACCGCTGCTGGTGGTGGCCGGCACTGAAGATGCGGTGACACCGCCGTCGGGTGGGCACTTCATCCAGGAACGGGTCAGCGGGGCCGAGTACGCCGAGTTCTACGCCGCGCATTTATCCAACGTCCAGGCCGGCGCTGCGTTCAGCGCGCGAGTATTGGATTTCCTGCTTGACTCTGACCGTGCCTGAGGACTTTTTTGTGGACGAGAAACAACGTTACGACGAAGGCATGCAAGTGCGCCGCGCGGTGCTGGGCGATGCCCATGTCGATCGCAGCCTCGATGCCTTGACCGAGTTCAACAGTGAATTCCAGGAGATGATCACCCGTCATGCCTGGGGCGACATCTGGACCCGCCAGGGTCTGCCGCGCCACACCCGCAGCTTGATCACCATCGCCATGCTGATCGGCATGAACCGCAACGAAGAACTCAAACTGCACCTGCGCGCCGCCGCCAATAACGGCGTGAGCCGCAGCGAGATCAAGGAAGTGATCATGCAGAGTGCTATCTATTGCGGTATCCCGGCGGCCAACGCCACCTTCCACCTGGCCGAGTCGGTGTGGGATGAGCTGGGCGTCGAATCACGGGCTTGAGAACCACCGCTAGTCCTCTGTGGGAGCGGTCACCGGATCTGCTCCCACCCCAAATCCCCTGTGGGAGCGGGCTTGCCCGCGAAAGCGGTGGGTCAGCTTGCGACGATGTTGAATGTGCGGCCGCCTTCGCGAGCAAGCTCGCTCCCACACTGATTTTGAGTGGTCATGGGATCTGCATCCACCCCAACCCCCCTGTGGGAGCGGGCTTGCCCGCGAAAGCGGTGGGTCAGCTTGCATCGATCTTGAATGAGATGACGCCATCGCGAGCAAGCTCCCCACCTACACTGGTACGGCCTCCATCCATGCTGGCTCTTACAACAAGCTGATCGGGTAGCTGACGATCAAGCGGTTTTCATCGAACTCAGTGGTGCTGAAGTCCCGGCGCATCGTCGAGTTCCGCCATTTCACGTTAAGGCTCTTCAACGCACCGCTCTGTACGGTGTAGGCCAGTTCGCTTTCACGGCCCCACTCCTTACCATCGGTGATGGTGCCGGTGTGCACGTTGTCACCGCTGATGTAGCGGTTCATCAGGGTCAGGCCCGGTACACCGACGGCGGCGAAGTTGAAGTCGTGGCGCACTTGCCAGGATTTTTCCTGGGCGTTGTCGTAGCTGGAGTTGTAGCTGTCGTTGGCCAGGGTGCCGCCGCTGGTGCCGTTGACGCGCATCCAGCCATCGTCGCCGCTGAGTTTTTGCAGGCCGACGTAGAAGGTGTTGCCACCGTATTTGGCCGAGAGCATGGCGAAGGCGGTTTTGTTGTCCAGGTCGCCCGCCAGGGCACTGCCTTCTTCCTTGCCGATGAAGTAGCCCAGGTTGGCGCCCAGGGTCCAGTCACCGATGGGCTGGCTGTGGGTCAGGTTGAAATATTTTTGCTGGTAGATGTCCGACAGTTCCGCGTACCAGACGCCGACCTGGGTGCGCTTGTCGTTGAAGGCGTATTCGCCGCCGCCGAAGTTGAAGCGATCGGAGAGGAACGCACCACGACCGTTCATGGACATGTCTTCCATGCTCGCGTCGTTGCGCATGCTGTTGGCGCGGAACTGGCCGCCGTACAGGCTCAAGCCGTTGATCTCGGTGGAGGTGACCTGACCGCCGCGGAAGGTCTGCGGCAGGGAGCGGCCGTCGTCAGAGCGCAGGATCGGCAGCACCGGCATCCATTCGCCGACTTTCAGTTCGGTTTTCGACACCTTGGCCTTGAGCGCGACGCCCAGGCGACCGAAGTCATCGGCCGGACGGCCATCATCATGCACCGGCAGCAAGCCGGTATTGGCAGTGCCACGGCCGCCGTCGAGCTTGACCGAGTACATGCCCAGCACGTCCATGCCGAAACCCACCGTGCCCTGGGTAAACCCGGACTTGGCGTCGAGAATGAAACTCTGGGTCCATTCCTCGGCTTTGCTTTGCGCGTTATCCGGGTTGGTGAAGTTGCGGTTGATGTAGAAGTTGCGCAGGTTGAGATTGACCTTGGCGTCTTCGACAAACCCCGACTCCGCAGCCAGAACGGGCAGGGCGGTACTGGTCAGGGCGACGGCAATGAGGCTGGGGAAAAAGTGCTGTGTCGGTTTCATGGGCGTGTCTCTAGTTTTTGTGGACGAAGCGGGTCGTTGCCGCAACCTTGGGTTGCAGACGGTACGGTGGAACCAGCGGCGTGAAGGCTGTCGAGGATCAGCCGGGTGAGGCGGGGCGTGTGGGCATGGCATCGAACCTGTTGTTATTGGTTTTGTGCGAGCGATGGTGATGGGCGGCCCGGGATCGGTTCAATTGCCGTTTGCGGGTTTTGGGCGATTATCGAACGGCAAAAATCGGATTGTATGGATGTAATCCCTGTGGGAGCGGGTACATATCCATTGCAGATCTGTGGGAGCACAGCTTGCTCGCGAGGCGGCCTGACAGCCGACCTGTCTCTCCGGCCGTACTCCGATCCAATTGTGGGAGCGGGCTTGCTCGCGAAGACGGCCTTATAGCCGACCTGTCTCTCCGGCCGTGTTCCGATCCAATTGTGGGAGCGAGCCTGCTCGCGAAGACGTCGGCACATCCAACGCTGATGCAGGCTGATCCACCGCCATCGCGAGCAGGCTCGCTCCCACAGGAGGAACGCGATCACCAAAAAATCAGGCCGGCTGTCAGGCCGCCTCGCGAAGGACGTTGATCTCGGCGCCCCGTTAACCACGCTGGCCGAACGCAGGCGTTGCGCAGTGGGCATCCCGGCATGGATGCCGGGATAGCCGCGCTGGGCCATGGATGGCCCTTCGCGGCGGGCCCACGGAGCAATGCCGGAGTGAGGGCACACCGAGCCTAAGCGAGGTGCCGAGTGGTGGGGCAGGAGCGCTTTGGTTACTTTCGCGCTTTTCGAAAGTGACCCGCTGTAAAAGCGGAACCCTAAGCCGCCGTTACCGCAGCAATGGATATGTACACAATCAACAAACCCCTGTCCGGCTGTCAGGCCGCCATCGCGGGCAAGCCTTGCTCCCACAGAATTTGTGGCCGGTCTGACAGACGCGACGACTTTTCCGACGAGGTTTTAAGGTTGCTGCTCGGAAGCGGTAAATCTAGCCTGTTCAGGTCGCTGCCAACTCAGCGACCGGGACTGCAAGCCCACCGAATTCGTTAGGCGCCAGCGCCCAGACCCATGTCTCGGGCTCCAATTGATGCAGGAGCGCCGTTATGAAAAAACATCATCCTTCTTCGCCATCAGAGAGCACCTTCCCCTACAACGACCCCGATCCAGAAAAGCTCCAAGAGGCCGCAGACCGATCACTCGATTACCATCTGGGCGCCCACCCTGATCCCAAACCCAAACCCAAACCCAAACCCAAAACCTCAACTCAAGTTTTCACCGTCATCGATACCCTCGACACCGAGTGTCTACTAGCAAATCTCAGCGAAACCCTGGCCTCGGCCAGTGCCATGGTCAACGATCTGGCGTTCGACCTGGAAGGCTCCCGGCGGCATGTCGCGCTCGGCGTGGCGCAGATGATTGACTTGAGCGAGTTGTTGGCCAATCGAGCGCTGGATATCGTCGACCCGCGTTAGCCAGTCGGGCCCTATTGTGGCGAGGGGATTTATCCCCGCTGGGCTGCGGAGCAGCCCCAAAAAAGGCTCGATGCGAAAAAATCTGGTAAACCGAGCTGGCAGGGATATGAGGGGGTTGCTGCGCAACCCAGCGGGGATAAATCCCCTCGCCACAGATTTGTGTATTAAGCTCGGAAGCGATTAGAAACAAAAAAGCCCACCTTTCGGTGGGCTTCGTGTTTCAGCGTTCAGGCATCCAGTCAGAACAATTTCAGCGGCGGCGCTTTCTCCGCCACCGGTTCGTTCCTGCCGGTCTCGGCATTCCAGCCGCCCCCCAACGCCTTGTACAGATTGACCTCACTGGTCAATTGCGCGAGGCGGTCGGTGATCAGCGATTGTTGGGCGCTGAACAACTGACGTTGGGCGTCGAGGAAGGTCAGGTTGCTGTCGACACCGATGCGATAGCGACGCTCGGCCAGGCGGTAGTAGTCCTGGTTCGCGGCGACGAAGTCGGTCTGGGCCTGCAACTGCTCGTTGTAGGTCTGGCGCGCCGCCAGGCCGTCGGAGACTTCCTGGAACGCCGTCTGAATCGACTTCTCATACTGCGCGACGTTGATGTCTTTCTGGATTTTGGCGTAATCCAGGCTCGCCCGCAGGCTGCCGGCGTTGAAGATCGGCAGGTTGATTTGCGGGGCGAAGGTCCAGGTGCCCGAACCGCCCTTGAACAGGCCGGACAGGTCCGGGCTCAGGGTGCCGGCGTTGGCCGTCAGGCTGATGCTGGGGAAGAACGCGGCCCGTGCGGCGCCGATGTTGGCGTTGGCGGCCAGCAGGTTGCGTTCGGCCTGGAGGATGTCCGGGCGCCGTTGCAACAGGTCTGACGGCAACCCTGCCGGCACTTCGCTGAGCAGGTCATCGCTCAACGGTTGGGTGTTCAGGTTGGAGGGCAGACCGGTGCCCAGCAGCAGGGTCAGGCTGTTTTCGTCCTGGGCCACCTGGCGGGTATAGCGCGCCAGTTGTACGCGGGCGTTTTCCACTGCCGTGCGTGCCTGGCTCAGGTCCAGGGCCGAGGCCACGCCGACTTCGGCGCTGCGCGAAGTCAGCTTGAGGCTCTGTTCATAGGTGCCCAGGGTTTCCTGGGTCAGCTTGAGCAGTTCCTTGTCGGCCTGCCAGGTCAGGTAGGCGTTGGCGACGTTGGCCACCAGGCTGATCTGGGTGCTGCGGCGGGCTTCTTCGGTAGCGAAGTAGCTTTGCAGCGCTTGCTCGCTCAGGCTGCGCACCCGGCCGAACAGGTCCAGTTCATAAGCACTGATGCCCAGGGTGGCTGAGTATGAGCTGCTGATGGCCGCCTCACCGGTTTGCGAAGCCCGTGCCGGCACTCGCTGACGGCTGCCGGCACCGGTGGCCGAGACCGCCGGGAACAGGTCCGCCCGCTGAATGCGGTATTGCGCGGCGTAGGCATCGATATTCAGCGCCGCGACGCGCAGGTCGCGGTTGTTCTCCAGGGCTACCTGGATCAGTTGCTGCAGCGCCGGGTCATGGAAAAACTGTTTCCAGCCCTGTTCGGCGGCGGCCTGGCCGGCCGCCTTGGCCGGCTCGTAGGCCGGACCTTGCGGGTATTGCGTGGCGACCGGTGCGTCGGGCCGCTGATAATCGGGGATCAGCGAGCAGCCGCTGAGCACGACGGCAGCGATGGTCAGAGAGAGGAGCGACTTGCTCATTGGCCAGCCTCTTTAGAAGTTTCAGGAGCGTCGTCCTGGTCGGCATTTTTGCGACGGCCTATCGACGACACAGTCACGAAGAACAAGGGTACCCAGAAAATTGCCAGGACGGTGGCGGTGATCATACCGCCGATCACGCCCGTACCGATGGCGTGCTGGCTGCCTGAACCGGCGCCGGTGGAAATCGCCAGCGGGACCACGCCGAGTACGAACGCCAGGGACGTCATGATAATCGGCCGCAGACGCATCCTACAGGCTTCGATGGCGGCTTCCACCAGCGTTCGGCCCTGTTCGTGGAGTTCCTTGGCAAATTCCACGATCAGAATGGCGTTTTTCGCCGCCAGGCCGATGGTTGTCAGCAGGCCTACCTGGAAGTAAACGTCGTTGGACAGCCCACGCAGGCTGGTCGCCATCAGCGCACCGATGATCCCCAGTGGCACCACAAGCATGACCGCGATCGGAATCGACCAGCTTTCATACAGCGCTGCCAGGCACAGGAACACCATCAGCAACGACAAGGCGTACAGCGCAGGTGCTTGGGAGCCGGACAGACGTTCCTCGTAGGACAGGCCCGTCCAGGAAATACCGACGCCGGCCGGCAGTTTCTGGGCGATGGCCTCGACTTCGGCCATGGCTTCACCGGTGGAGTAACCCGGGGCAGGGGACCCCAGGATTTCCATCGCTTCCACGCCGTTGTAACGGGCCAGTTTCGGCGAGCCGTAGACCCACTCGCCCTTGGCGAAGGCGCTGAACGGCACCATGGTCCCGGCGCTGTTACGCACGTACCACTTCTGCAGGTCTTCGGGGCTCATGCGAGCATTTGGCTGGCCCTGAACGTAGACCCGCTTCACCCGACCACGGTCGATGAAGTCGTTCACATAGCTGCTACCAAAGGCAATCGACAGGGTGCTGTTGATGTCCGAGAGGGTAATGCCCAGCGCGCTGGCCTTCTCGTCATCGATTTCCAGCTGGTATTGCGGTTCGTCGTTCAGACCGTTCGGACGCACCTGAGCCAGAACCTTGCTCTCGGACGCCATGCCCAGGAACTGGTTTCGGGCTTCCATCAGCTTTTCGTGGCCGATGCCGGCGCGGTCCTGCAGGAACACGTCGAAACCGGTGGCGTTACCCAGTTCCATCACCGCCGGCGGAGCGAAGGCAAACACCATTGCGTCGCGGAAGGTGAAGAAATGTTGCTGGGCACGGCCGGCGATCTTGAACACGGTGTTGTCTGCGTTACGTTCTTCCCACGGCTTGAGCATGATGAACGCCAGGCCGGAGCTTTGGCCGCGACCGGCAAAGTTGAAGCCGGTCACGGTGAACACCGAGGCCACGCCATCGCCTTCGCCACCGTCCTTGCTTGGACGCAGCAGGAATTCGCGCATATTGTCCACCACCACCTGGGTGCGCTCGGCGCTGGAGCCGGCCGGTGTCTGCACCTGGGCAAACAGCACGCCCTGGTCTTCTTCCGGCAGGAACGCGGTAGGAATACGCGTGAACAGCCAGATCATGCCGACCACGATGATTAGGTAGGCCAGCAGGTAGGGGGCCTTGTGCTTGAGCATGTTGCCCACGCCGCGCTCGTAGCTTCTCACGCTACGGTCGAAGGTGCGGTTGAACCAGCCGAAGAAGCCGCGTTTGGGCGTGCCGTGCTCACCCTTGGGGATGGGTTTGAGCATGGTGGCGCACAGGGCAGGGGTGAAGATCAGGGCCACCAATACCGACAAGGCCATGGCCGAGACGATGGTGATGGAGAACTGTTTGTAGATCACACCGGTGGAGCCGCCGAAAAACGCCATCGGCAACAGTACTGCCGACAGCACCAGGGCGATACCTACCAGGGCACCCTGGATCTGACCCATGGATTTTTTGGTGGCTTCCTTGGGGGATAGGCCTTCTTCGCTCATCACCCGCTCGACGTTCTCCACCACGACGATGGCATCGTCCACCAGCAATCCGATGGCCAGCACCATGCCGAACATGGTCAGGGTGTTGATGCTGAAGCCGAACGCCGCGAGGATCCCGAAAGTACCCAGCAATACCACCGGCACCGTCATCGTGGTGATGATGGTGGCGCGGAAGTTCTGCAGGAACAGGAACATCACCAGGAACACCAGGGCGACCGCTTCGATCAGGGTTTCAACCACACCCTTGATCGACTCGCTCACCACGGGCGTCGTGTCGTAAGGGAACACCACTTCCAGGCCTTGCGGGAAGAATGGTTTGAGATTGTCGACGGTCTGGCGCAAGGCCTTGGCCGTGTCGAGGGCGTTGGCGCCGGTGGCCAGTCTCACCGCCAGGCCGGAGGCCGGGGCGCCGTTGAACTGGGCATTAATAGCGTAGCTCTCGCCCCCCAGGGCAACATCCGCCACGTCGCCGACGCGCACTTGCGAGCCGTCTGGATTGACCCTGAGCAAGATGGCCTTGAACTGCTCGGCGGTTTGCAGGCGGGTCTTGCCGATCACGGTGGCGTTCAGTTGTTGGCCGGGGCGGGCGGGCAGGCCGCCGAGCTGGCCGGACGCGATCTGGACGTTCTGCGCGGTAATGGCGGTGGTCACATCCGCCGGGGTCAGGTTGTAGTTATTCAGCTTGGCCGGGTCGAGCCAGATCCGCATGGCGTACTGGGCACCGAAGACCTGGAAGTCACCGACACCAGCGGTGCGCGAGATCGGGTCCTGCATGTTGGACACGATGTAGTTGGACAGGTCCTCACGGGTCATGCTGCCATCGCGCGACACCACGCCGATCACCATCAGGAAGTTTCTCACTGACTTGGTGACGCGAATACCCTGCTGCTGCACTTCTTGCGGCAGCAGTGGGGTGGCCAGGTTCAGCTTGTTCTGGACCTGGACCTGTGCGGTATCGGAGTTGGTGCCTTGCTCGAAGGTCGCCGTAATGGTCATGCTGCCGTCGGAGTTACTTTCCGAGGAGACATAACGCAGGTTGTCGATACCGTTGAGCTGTTGCTCGATGACCTGCACCACCGTGTCCTGCACGGTTTGCGCGGACGCGCCTGGGTAGGTCACCTGGATCGCAATTGCCGGCGGCGCGATGCTCGGGTACTGGTTGATGGGCAATTTGAGGATCGATAAAGCCCCGACCAGCATGATCACCAGGGCGATCACCCAGGCGAAAATCGGACGGTCGATAAAAAATTTCGACATGGTTTACTCCCCTTTGCCGCCGGCGGCTTTGTCAGCTGCCTGTGCGGGGGCCGGGTTCTTTTCGCCAACGTTGGTGGCCTCAGTGGCTTTGACTTCCACCCCTGGCCGTACGTACTGCAACCCTTCGGTGATCAGGCGATCGCCAGCCTTGAGCCCGTCTTCGATCAGCCATTGGCTACCGACGGTACGGCTGGCCTTGAGCTGGCGCAGCTCGACCTTGTTGTCCGGGCCCACCACCAGGGCGGTCGGCATGCCTTTGAGGTCACGGGTGACGCCTTGCTGCGGCGCCAGGATGGCCGCGCTGTTCACACCGGCCTGCAATTGCGCGTGGACGAACATGCCCGGCAGCAGGGTGTGGTCAGGGTTAGGGAACACCGCGCGCAGGGTGACCGAACCGGTGGTTTGGTCGACCGACACTTCGGAGAACTCCAGCTTGCCCTCATGGGCATATTGGCTGCCGTCTTCCAGGGTCAGTTTGACCATGGCGGCGTTGTCGCCAGCCTTCTGCAGGCGGCCGCTTTCCAGTTCACGGCGCAGTTGCAGCAGCTCTACAGAACTCTGCGTCACGTCGACGTAAATCGGGTCCAGTTGCTGAATGGTTGCCAGGGCATCGGCCTGGCCGTTGCTGACCAGCGCACCCTCGGTCACCGAGGAACGACCGATGCGACCGGAAATCGGCGCGTAGACCTTGGTGTAGCGCACGTTGATCCGGGCGGTTTGCAGACTGGCTTCCGACTCCAGGCGGTTGGCCACGGCGGTGTCGTATTCCTGGCGGCTGACGGCCTGTTCGTCCACCAATTGTTTATAGCGATCGGAAATGGACTTGGTTGAGCGCAGGTTCGCTTCTGCGCTTTTGAGGGTCGCTTCGTACATCGCCGGGTCAATCTGATACAGCTGCTGGCCGGCCTTGACGTCGGCACCTTCCTTGAACAGACGCTTGAGGATGATGCCGTTGACTTGTGGACGAACTTCCGCGATGCGGAATGCGCTGGTGCGACCCGGAAGCTCCGATGTCAGGGTGAACGGCTGGGTCTTGAGGGTTACGACGCCGACCTGAGGAGCCGGTGCGGCAGGTGCCGCCTCTTCCTTTTTACATCCGCTGAGCAGCGATGCCAGGGCGATGGCGGTAACCAGAGCGGTAACAGCTGGCTTGAATTGCATGGAAATCCTCGGGTCCAGGCGCGTAGGAGGCGCACAAGAAAGTGGAAGGTGAAAAAGAGCGGAATAAACAATTAGTAGGATGCTAAGAAATATACTTACGTACACGGTTGTTTGTAAACACCCAAATTGCGTACCATCGGTCTTTACAAAAGCCTGACAAAAGGCCTGCGCAGGTCGCAGACGCGTTGCGAAAAACGCCGCCTCACATTTTGTTCAGTTGATCCTTACGCATTGCTTACGCATCCTGATTGAGGTGTTTACTGCCATGGTCCGTCGTACCAAAGAGGAAGCCCTGGAAACCCGCAGCCAGATACTCGAAGCGGCCGAAAAAGCCTTTTTCGAGCGCGGTGTGGCCCGCACGACACTGGCTGACATCGCGACCCTGGCCGGTGTAACGCGCGGTGCCATCTACTGGCATTTCAGCAATAAGGCGGACCTGCTCCAGGCCATGCTCGATACGTTGCACGAGCCGCTCGATGACTTGGCCCGCGCCAGTGAAAGTGAAGAGGAGCTTGACCCCCTGGGGTGTGTTCGCAAGCTGCTGGTGCGGTTGTTCCAGCAGGTGGCCCTGGATCCGAAAACCCGACGCATTAATGAGATTTTGTTTCATAAGTGCGAATTCACCGATGAAATGTGCGATTTGCGCCAGCAGCGGCGCCAGGTCAGTCTCGACTGCAATGTGCGTATCGCGTTGTCGTTGCGCAATGCGATGAAGCGTGGCCAGTTGCCGGACGATCTGGATCCCGAAAGGGCAGCAGTCGCCATTCACGCCTACATCGACGGCATTTTGTACCAGTGGCTACTGGCTCCCGACAGCTTCGCACTGGCGGATGAGGCCGAGCGCTGGGTGGAGATTGGGCTGGACATGCTGCACCTGAGCCCCAGCCTGCGCAACTGAAACAAAATGCTTAATTTCATCGGTTTGTGTCAATAGCTGAGCGAGAAGAACGCCGCCGGGTTTTGAGCCCGGCGGCGTGTTTTTTCAGGGGCAGGTGGCCATTTGATTATTCGACGATAAGGCGGACGGTGTAGCTGAAAGGCGGCTCGAGCATTTTCTGGGAGATTTCAGTCCGGCAGCTGTACTGGCCATTGCCTGTATAGGCGGTATTACTTCTCCAGTTGGGTTTATAGCGAGGCTCTATGGCGCCAAAGTGGATAGGCGCTTCGAACCGGGTTTGCAGTTGGCATTCGAAATCATCCAGTCCGTAGACCAAAACTAACTCAATGGGTTGCACTTTCTTTAGTGTAGGTTGCCAGCCAGAGTTGGGGTAGGTGAAGTCCCTTTTATTGGCGAAGTGGATATTGCGGATTGACTTGGGGGCGACATTGTAACCACTCAGGGAAAAGTCTGCGGGCGGCGCAGGGTCGCTCGACAGGGTATTCATTTTCAGAGTGCCGGGCGTATAGTTTGTGACTTCCACGGTGATGCCAGTGTTGGCCATGCTGTTGGCGACCAGTGCGGGCCCAAGTAGCAGGGCCAGGATGAAACTTTTCATGATGTTCATTTTTTTATATGTCTCTCGTGAACGCAAGGCTCGCTAAAGCCTGCATGTTGTTTTTAATGATGTATTGTTTTGAATGGGTGGATCTTGCTGCTCGGTTTTATTATTAGCGGTGTTGGATGTTTGAATCCATAGTGTCAGGATGCTTTGTTGTTATTCGATGTTTCGATGTCTTAATATGACGTGAGCGAGATTAAATATTCGGCATAAAAAAGCCCCGGCTCTTTCGAGTCGGGGCTTTTAATTAAAGCCTGTTTTTACTTCGAACTTACATCACTGGGTAATCGATGTAACCCACCGGGCCTTTCCCGTAGAACGTCTCTGGATGAGGCGTGTTCAGCGGGGCGTCAGCTTTCAAGCGCGCCGGCAGGTCCGGGTTGGCAATGAACGGGACGCCGAAGGCCACCGCATCCGCCTTGCCCTCGGCCAACCAGGCGTTGGCGCTGTCCTTGGTGAAACGTTCGTTGGCAATGTACGGGCCGCCAAAGGCTTGCTTGAGTTGTGGGCCAATGCTGTCTTCGCCTTCCTTTTCACGGGAGCAGATGAAGGCGATGCCCCGCTTGCCCAGTTCGCGGGCTACGTAGCTGAAGGTTTCCAGACGATTGTCGTCGCCCATGTCATGGGAGTCAGCGCGTGGCGCCAGATGTACGCCCACCCGGCCGGCGCCCCAGACTTCGATGGCGGCGTCGGTCACTTCCAGCAGCAGGCGGGCACGGTTTTCCAGGGAGCCGCCGTAGCTGTCGGTGCGCTGGTTGGTGCTGCTTTGCAGGAACTGGTCGAGCAGATAGCCGTTGGCGCCATGGATTTCCACGCCGTCGAAACCGGCAGCCTTGGCGTTCTCGGCGCCTACGCGGTAGGCGTCGATGATGTCGGCGATCTCAGCGGTTTCCAGTGCGCGTGGCGTGGGGTAGTCGGCCAGCGGACGTACCAGGCTCACGTGGCCCTTGGGCTGGATGGCGCTTGGCGCCACCGGCATTTCGCCGTTCAGGTAAGACGGATGGGAGATCCGACCCACGTGCCACAGTTGCAGGAAAATCTTGCCGCCGGCGCCGTGAATGGCCTTGGTCACGTTGCTCCAGCCGCGCACCTGGTCGTTGGACCAGATGCCGGGGGTGTCCGGGTAGCCCACGCCCATGGGGGTGACAGAGGTGGCTTCGCTGAGGATCAGGCCGGCGGAGGCTCGCTGCACGTAGTACTCGGCCATCAGCGCGTTGGGCACACGGCCCGCGTCGGCGCGGCAGCGAGTGAGCGGCGCCATGATGATGCGGTTTTTCAGCTCGATGTCGCCGAGTTTGATCGGATCGAAAATTGTCGCCATGAACTACAACCTCATAAGTGAAGGGGAAAAGTCAGTGAGTTGCGGGGGCCAGGCCGGCATGACCGCCTTGGCGGAAAGTGATCAGGGTGACCAGCAGCGCCAGCACGGCCAGCGCTCCGGCGGCCAGGGGCACGCTGGTCAGGCCCAGGCCGTGGTCGATGACACTGCCGCCGACCCAGGCGCCCAGGGCGTTGCCGATGTTGAAGGCGCCGATGTTCAGGGTAGAAACCAGGTTTGGCGCGGCTTTGCCGAAGGTCACCACGTTGACTTGCAGGGCCGGCACGGCGGCGAAGCAGGCGGTGGCCCAGAGGAACAGGGTGATTTCCGTGGGGATCAGCGCGACGCTGGTCCAGCTCAAGACGGTGGACACCACGGCCATGGTGATGAAAACCCCCATCAGCGTGTTCGCCAGGCTCTTGTCCGCCAGCTTGCCGCCGATGATGTTCCCCAGGGTCAGGCCCAGGCCGATCAGCACCAGGGTCCAGGTCACGCCGCGGGGCGACACGCCAGTGACTTCCCCCAGCAGCGGGGCGACGTAAGTGAACAGGGTGAACACCGAGGCGGAAAACAGCGCGGTCATGCTCAGGGACAGCCACAGGCCTGCGCCCTTGAGGGCGACGAGCTCCGAACGCATGTCGAGTTTTTCTTCATCGCGCTTGGCCGGCAGAAAGCGGATCAGGCCGATCAGCGCAATCACGCCGATGACGGTCACGGCCCAGAAGGTCGAGCGCCAGCCGGCTTCCTGGCCTAGCGCGGTGCCCAGCGGTACGCCGAGCACGTTGGCCAGGGTCAGGCCGGTGAACATCAGGGCCACGGCCGAGGCGCGCTTGTTCGGTGCCACCAGGCCGGCGGCCACCACCGAACCGATGCCGAAGAACGCACCGTGGCACAGGGCGGTGACGACCCTGGCGAACATCAGCACGTTGTAGTCACTGGCGATGGCGCAGAGCAGGTTGCCGATGATGAAAATCCCCATCAGCGCCACCAGGGCTGCCTTGCGTGGCAACCGCGCGGTGGCCAGGGCCATGAACGGTGCCCCGATGGCCACGCCCAGGGCATAGCCGGTCACCAGCCAGCCGGCACCGGGAATCGATACACCCAAGTCGGCCGCCACCTCAGGCAGCAGGCCCATGATGACGAACTCGGTGGTGCCGATGGCAAAGGCGCTCAGGGCCAGGATGATCAGTGAGAGGGGCATGGTGGGTCCTTGTCGATCAGAGCTCTTGGCTCATTTGCTTGAGGAACTGCTGGATCAAATCCTCGTTGCGTTTGAAGAAATGCCATTGACCGACCTTCTGGCTGGTGATCAGCCCCGCCCGTTGCAACACCGCCAGATGTGCCGACACGGTGGACTGCGACAGGCCGCAACGCTGGTCGATCTGTCCGGCGCAAATGCCGAATTCGTGGTTGTGCAGCTGTTCGGGGAACTGGACCTTGGGGTCTTTGAGCCAGTTGAGGATGTCTCGCCGTACTGGGTGCGCCAGGGCTTTTATTATTTCGTCGAGGTCAAGGGTCATGGGTGGCAGCTCGGGATGAGTAAAACGCTATATCGCGATGAAGCGAACCTTAAATCGTTACTTGGCGATATACAAATATGAATTTAATCTGAACACCGAATAAATCGCTATATCGGGTTATAACGATAGGGGGGCGGTGATGCTAAGCTTCGCGCCATGAACTATCTCGCACACCTGCACCTTGGCGGCCCTGGACGGGAACGCCTGCTCGGCAGCCTCTACGGCGACTTCGTCAAAGGGCCGTTGCAAGGGCTCTACGCTCCGCAGATCGAAGCGGCGATTGCCCTGCATCGGCGCATCGACATGTACACCGATCGCCACCCCGTGGTGGATATCGCTTTGTCGCGCTTTTCCACCGTACGGCGGCGCTATGCCGGCATCGTGCTCGACGTGTTTTTCGATCACTGCCTGGCCCGGGACTGGACGGTGTATGGCGAAGGGCCGTTGCTGGACTTCACCTCCCAGGTCTACCGAGTGCTCGCCGCCGAGCCACAGTTGCCTGGACGTTTGGCGCAAATCGCGCCTTACATGGCGGCGGATGACTGGCTGGGGTCTTATCGGGAATTCGAGGTGCTCGGGCAGGTGCTACGAGGCATTTCCCGGCGCCTGTCCCGGCCCGAGGAACTGGCCGGGGCCATGGAAGAATTGATCAGGCTCTATGAGCCGTTGAGCGAAGACTTTCGGTTGTTCTACCCGCAGTTGCAGGGCTTTGCGTTGAGCCAGACAACACCACAACACTAATTGTGGGAGCGGGCTCTGGCTGTCACTGAAGATCAAATGTGGGAGCGAGCCTGCTCGCGATGAGGGCCTGACAGTCAAGAATCAGGTGACTGACAGACCGCTATCGCGAGCAGGCTCGCTCCCACAAGGTCTCTGCACAAGGTCTTTGCAGAGGGCCCGGATCAGGCAGCAATCGCCGCAGGCCGCATCGGCACTTGTTGCTTCTGTGGAATTTCGCCAAACAACGCCTTATGCACCGCCTGTTGCGCCTGGAATGCCAGGGCTGCGCGTTCCTGGCCGTGGCAGGCAATGGGTGGCAGCAGATGGATATGCACGTCGCCCCGGTCATTGGCAAACAAGCGCATCAGATGGGACAACAGATCATCATCGCCAATGAACGGTGCCAGCGAATCAGGCTCGCCGTTGCGCAGGTAACGGATCGCCACCGGTTGCAGTGCCACGTCAGCATCGATGGCCGCCGACAATAAACGACCATGGAAAGTGCGCAGGGAGCGGCCGTCGGTGGTGGTGCCTTCGGGAAACATCAGCAGCGGATGGGCCTGTTCCAGGTGTCGGCCCATCTGCTTGCGGATCAACTGGCTGTCGCCCGAGCCGCGTCGGATAAACAGGCTGCCCGCTTTGGCCGCCAGCCATCCGGCCACGGGCCAGGTGCGCACTTCGGCCTTGGACAGGAAGGACATTGGCGTGAGCATGCCCAGCAGCGGGATATCGGTCCAGGACACATGGTTGCTGACCCACAGCATGGGCTGTTGCGGCATCTGGCCGTGCACCGTCACGTGGAAGGGCAGGGCATGGCTCAGGCGCGCCATGAAAAAACGCGACCAGCGCTGGCGACGTACCATGGAGTTGGCCACACCCAACCGTTCAAACAGCCCGAACACGCTGGCCATGCTCAGGCCCAGCGCCACCACCAGCAACACTCGCGCGATTCGCGCGTACACCCGCAACCGACTCATCATACCGCTGCCTTGAAGTGGCGGGCGTAGCGTGGGCACAGTTCGTCGCGCTTGAGCAGGATGAACACGTCGGCCACCTGGAAATCCTCATCCCAGCACGGCTCACCACAGATCTTCGCGCCCAGGCGCATGTAAGCCTTGAGCAGAGGTGGCATTTCGGCGATGACGTTGGACGGCACGTCCAGGGCCGGCAACGGTTTTTTTGGCTCCGCGCGCAGGTGTTCGGTGCACAGATAACGTTCGCGCAGGCGTTGCATGATCGCTTGGGCCTGGACGCCGCCATCCTGCATCGGGATGCTCGCGCAGCCCATCAGGTAGCTGTAGCCGCCCTCGTTCAACACTTCGGCCAGTTCGCCCCAGAGTACCGCGATGGTGCCACCGTTGCGGTAGGCCGGGTCGACGCAGGTGCGGCCGATTTCCAGGATCGGGCCCTTGAGCTGGACCAGCCCGTGAAGGCTGAACTCTTCTTCACTGTAGAACCGGCCCAGGCTGCTGGCGGCGTGGTGATCGAGCAGGCGCGTCGTCGCCACGAGGCGGCCGGTGTTCAGGTCGCGTACGCCGATGTGGGCGCAGTGAACATCATAGTCGTCCATGTCCAGACCCATTTCCGCGCCTTTGAGCTTGGCGTTGAATTCGCCGCTGAAGACGTTGAAGCGCAGGGCCTGGGCTTCTTGCAGAGCGTTGGCGCCAATCAGGCGTTCGGCTTGCAGGCGGCGTTCATTGCCAGTGTCGCTGATGCGGGCGATCTGAGTCATAGCGAATCTCCGTGCGGGCTGTTCAGTTGCAGCCGATCGACTTTCTTTATGCAGCCATGTTGTGCAAAGTCAGGCTATGTAGCCCCGGTGTCATCGCCATGAAGCTTTGGTGATGCTTATATGACAGCCCATTGAGGAGCCTCCCATGCCTTGGCAAAACCTGATCGAACGCGGCGAACGACTGCCCGCCCATCCGGACCTGGCCGAGGGTTATGCGTCCTTGCTGCAACGCCTGGGGCCGGTGACGCCGTTCGAACTGGCCGTAATGGGCGCGCGATTGATGGCAACGCCGGGGTTGGCGTTTCTGGTGGGCTATCAGGCGGCGCTACGGGTACTTTGGCCCAGCGCGCCCCAGAGCCTGGGCGCCTTGTGCGCCACGGAACAACGCAGCCTGCGCCCGGCGGACATGCAGACTCGCGTCACCGACCTGCGTTTGAGCGGGCGCAAGGATTTCGTGACTGCCGGTGATGCCGCCGAGTGGCTGCTGATCGCCGCTCGCAGCGAAGCACCCGGCGAGCCGCCGCGGTTGAATCTTGCGGTGGTTTATCCCGGAGAGCCGGGCGTAACCCTGGAAAAACTCCCGGCCATTGCCCTGATGCCAGACATCAGCCATGGCCGGGTGCTGCTGGATGCCGCGCTGTGCGAGTTGTTGGCCGGCGACGGTTGGGACGCCTACGTCAAACCGTTCCGCACCCTGGAAGACCTTTATGTACTCAGTGCCATGGCTGCTTGGTTGTATGGCGTGGGGCAGGAGTGCGCTTGGCCCCAAGCCCTGCAATTGCGCCTGCTGGGGTTGCTGGCAGGTTGCGCTGAAGTGAGCCGTCACAACCCGTCCAGCGCGGCCGGGCATGTGCTGCTGGGTGGGTTGTTCGCGCAGTTCAACGGGCTCGATGAAGAACTGAGCGACGCCCTGGCCGCCGGCCCGGCGTTGTGGCGCGAGATGTGGACGCGGGATAAAGCCGTGATGGACATGGCGGCGGGGGCGCGGGCCAAGCGGTTGGCCAAGGCGTTGGGATCTTCATTGATTTGAAGGCCCTCATCGCGGGCAAGCCTTGCTCCTACAGGTCAGTGCCAAATGACAGTCTGCCGTAGACCTGTGGGAGCAAGGCTTGCCCGCGATGGCGTCAGGACTGTCGACACAAATACCCAAATTGTCATCAAGTCTGAATAGGCTCGAAGGTTAAACCCTGCGAGCCCCAAGCATGTCCAAAGGCTGGTTCCTGATCCCGCTGCTGATACTCAACCTGAGCGTCCAGGCCGAAAACTGGCCTGGCGAGCAGTGGTCAATCGGCCCGCCCCCCACCGGACCGGCCATCGAAGCCCTGGAGCAATACGCCTTCCCACTCCGGGACGATGCGAGCCGTGAGGGCATCCGCACCGATGCGTTGCTGGTGATCCAGGACGGTCGACTGGTCTATGAACGCTACGCCGGACCGACCACCGCCCAGACCCCGCACCTGACCTGGTCCATCAGCAAAAGCCTGCTGGCGGCGGTGTTCGGCGTGGCCTACGGTGAACAGCGTTTTGCCCTGGACGATCCGGCAGCCAAGTACTACCCACCCCTGAACCGGCATCCGGACATGACCCTGGCCGATCTGTTCCACTGGGCCTCGGGCCTGGACTGGCAAGAGGATTACGAATACGCACCGCTCAAGTCCTCGGTGGTAGCGATGCTCTACACCCGGGGGCGTCACGACATGGCGGCGTTCACCGCGCAGCATGCAAGCTTCAGCCCGCCGGGACAGGCGTTCCGTTATTCGAGCGGCGACAGCAACCTGCTGGCGGCGGCTTTGAAAAATATCGTCGGCCCGGCGCGCTATCCCGATTATCCCTGGACGGCGCTGTTCGAGCCGCTGGGCATCCGCCACGCCACCTGGGAAACCGACGCCGCCGGCACGTTTGTCGGGTCGTCCTACGCCTACCTCACGGCGCGCGACCTGGCGCGTGTAGGGCTGTTGATGCAACGGGAGGGACGCTGGGGCGAGCGGCAGCTGATCCCGCAAGCCTGGGTGACGTTCAATCGCGAGCCCTTCGCCCGCTTCCGGGCCGGCCAGGACGAAGCGGTGCCCGGTGGGCATTGGTGGCTCAACCGCGCTGCCGATCCGGCCATCCGCCCGTGGCCCGATGCGCCGCCGGATACGTTTGCCGCGCTGGGCCATTGGGGGCAGGCGCTGTACGTGATCCCCAGCGCCGGGCTGGTGATCGTGCGCTACGGTGATGACCGCGACGGCCGCTACCGTCACAACGAATTGCTCAAGCGAGCCATGGCGGCGTTCGCCGAAACGGTACAGCCATGAAACGCAGACTGTTGCTCACTCTGATGTTAGTGCTTGTGGTGGCGTTGCTCGGCTGGGCCTGGCTCGAGCGGGTGGCGTTGCGGGCCTTCCCCGACATCATCAGCGCCTACACCGCCAAGGAGTATTGCTCGTGTCGTTACGTGATGGAGCAACCGACGGACTATTGCCATGGTTATGTGAAACAGTGGGTGCCCATCAGCGATTTGTTCGAGAGCCCTGAAGCAAAACGCATCACCGTCGCCGGGTTGGGGCGAAGCAATAGCGCGCGGTGGATGGGCGAGAGGCAGGGGTGTCGGTTGGAGCCGTGACCGGATTTGTGGGAGCAGGGCTTGCCCGCGATGCAGGCGCCGCGTTTCAGCAGTAAACCCCAGTGATCGTTCATCGCGAGCAAGCTTTGCTCCCACACATTTTGAATCCCCCTTGTCAAAGGACCTGTGTGTTCCCGAAGGGGGATTGAAACAGAAGGTTTGCAAGTGCCCTCGGCCCGGTTAAGGTTCGCCACAGGTTTATCTGCCCTTCGAGTGTGTATGTTCAAGCGGTCTTTTTCTCATGCTGTCGCGACCTTGCTGCTGGCCTGCGCCGCGCTGCCGGCCCAGGCCAATTGGTACCTGGACGGCGAATCGTCGCGGCTGTCGTTTATCAGCAGCAAAAATGGCAACGTGTCCGAGGTCCAGCGCTTCCTGGTGCTGCACGGTCAGGTCCAGCCCAAGGGGATGGTCCGGCTGGAAGTGGAGCTGGAGTCGGTCAACAGTGGCATTCCCCTGCGTGACGAGCGCATGCGCGCCGAGTTGTTTGAGATCAAGCAATTTGCCGATGCCTCCATCACTGCGCAGCTCGACCTGTTACCGATCCAGGACCTGGCCAACGGCGCCCAATTGGAACTGCGCTTGCCGCTGACCGTGGACCTGCACGGCAAGCAACAGGTGTATCAGGCCGAACTGCTGGCCACGCGCCTGGATGAACGACGCTTCCAGGTCGTGACCCTGGAGCCGGTGGTGCTCAATGCGGCGGATTTCGACCTGGCGCCGGGATTGGAGAAGCTGCGCAAACAGGCCGGGTTGTCGGCCATCAGCCTCGCAGTGCCGGTGAATGCGGTGCTGATTTTCACGGCGCGCTGACATGGGCGGCCCGGTATTCCCGTGGCGCGAGGGCAATCGCTTCGAGTTGTTGATCGATGGCCCACGGTTTTTCCCACGCATGCTGGTGGAAATCGCCCGCGCCCAGGAACAGGTTGAGCTGGAGCTGTACCTGGTGGAAGCGGGGACGTGCGCCGAGGCGATGGTTCAGGCGCTCGTCCAGGCTGCCGAGCGCGGTGTTCGCGTGCGTTGCCTGTTCGATGACTACGGCAGCCTGGCGTTTACCCAGGACCTGCGCCATCGCCTGATCGAGGCGGGCGTGGAGTTGCGTTTTTACAATCGCCTGAGTTGGCGACGCTGGGTACGGAATTTATATCGGGACCACCGCAAGTTGCTCTTGGTGGACCAGCGCCTGGCGGTGGTGGGCGGCACCGGGGTCACCGATGAGTTCTGGAGCCCGCTGGATGACCGCTGCGAGTGGCACGAGGTGATGGTGGAAATCGTCGGCCCCTTGGTGCTGGACTGGCAGTTGCTGTTTGACCGTCAATGGCTCGCCAACCGCCATCGCCGTGCCTGGAAGCCGGCGTCCAATTTCGGCTTGCCGCGCTTGCCCCGGGTACCGCCCATGGGCGAGGGCATGGGGCGGGTGGCGTATGCCGACGCCCGCCAGAATCGCGACATTCTGCAATCGCTGTCCCGGGCCCTGAACAGCGGTCAGAAGCGGATCTGGATGGCGACCCCGTACTTTTTGCCCACCTGGAACGTGCGCCGCTCCTTGCGCAAGGCTGCCGCCCGCGGCCTCGATGTGCGCCTGCTGCTCACCGGGCCGCGCACCGATCACCCGTCCGTGCGCTACGCCGGGCACCGTTATTACCCGCGTCTGCTCAAGGCTGGGGTGAAAATCTTCGAATACCAGCCGTGTTTCCTGCACCTGAAGATGGTGCTGGTGGACGACTGGGTCAGCATCGGCTCCTGTAATTTCGATCACTGGAACCTGCGCTTCAATCTGGAAGCCAACCTCGAAGCCCTCGACACGGCACTCAGCACTGCGGTGGCGGCGAGTTTCGAGCGAGACTTCGCCCAGAGCCTGGAGGTCAGTCTCGACGCCTGGAAGCGTCGGCCGCTGTGGAAACGCGTCAAGCAACGGGTATGGGGGTTGGTGGATCGGGTGGTGGTGAATCTGCTGGGGCGGCGGGGCTAAGGTTCACCAAAAATCAATGTGGGAGCGAGCCTGCTCGCGATGGCGGCCTGACAGTCAATGATGCGGTGACTGCTAGATCCTCATCGCGAGCAGGCTCGCTCCCACAGGTTTTTGCGGTGTTGGTAAATCAGAGCAACTCAAAACTCTGTTGCTTCACATCCTGGGAATCCAGGCCGATCTGTACGTTGAACTTGCCCGGTTCAGCGGCGTACTTGAGCTGGGCGTTGTAGAACTTCAGATCGTCTTCGGTGATGGTGAAGTGAATGACTTTCTTCTCGCCAGCCTTGAGCATCACTTTGCGGAAGTCCTTCAGCTCCTTCACCGGGCGGATGATCGAGCCGGTCACGTCCTGGATATAGAGTTGCACCACGGTTTCGCCGTCACGCTCGCCAGTGTTTTCCAGGGTCACGCTGGCATCGAGCTTGCCGGTCTTGTTCAGCGTGGTGGACGACAGGGCCATGTCCGACAGGCTGAATTCGGTGTAGCTCAGGCCGTAGCCGAACGGGTAGAGCGGGCCTGTGGTGTCGTCGAAGTATTGCGAGGTGTAGTTGCCCGGCTTGCCTGGCGTGAATGGCCGGCCAACGCTCAGGTGGTTGTAGTAGGTTGGAATCTGTCCCACCGAGCGCGGGAAGGAAATCGGCAGCTTGCCCGACGGGTTGTAGTCGCCGAACAACACGTCGGCGATGGCGTTGCCGCCTTCGGTGCCACTGAACCAGGTTTCCAGGATCGCATCGGCCTGTTGCTTTTCTTCCACCAGCGACAGTGGGCGGCCGTTCATCAGCACCAGCACCAGTGGTTTGCCGGTGGCCTTCAGCGCCTTGATCAGCTCGCGTTGGCTGGCGGGGATGCTCAGTTCAGTACGGCTCGAGGATTCGTGGGACATGCCGCGGGACTCGCCCACGGCGGCTACCACGACATCGGCTTGCTGGGCGGCCTTGACGGCTTCGTCGATCAGCACCTGGGCAGGGCGCGGGTCATCGACCACTTCCGGGGCGTCGAAGTTGAGGAAGTTCAGGTAGTCGAGCACTTTCTTGTCGCCGGTGATGTTGGCGCCACGGGCGTAGATCAGCGTTGATTCTGCGCCCAGGGCGCGGGTCATGCCGTCGAACAAAGTCACTGATTGCGCCGGGCGACCGGCAGCAGCCCAACTGCCCATCATGTCGATCGGTGCCTTGGCCAGCGGGCCGACCAGGGCGATTTTTGCGCTCTTCTTCAGGGGCAGGGTCTGGTTGCGGTTTTCCAGCAGGACCAGGCTCCGGCGGGCCACGTCACGGGCGTCGGCACGGTGCAGGCGGCTTTCGGCGTAGGTGTCGGCCGGGTCGTCCTCGGCCTTGCCGATGCGCAGGTACGGATCCTTGAACAGGCCCATGTCATATTTGGCGGCGAGGACTTCGCGCACCGCATTGTCGATGTCGCTCTGCTCGATTTCCCCGGCCTTGAGCAGCCCAGGCAGCTCCTTGCCGTACAGCGAGTCGTTCATGCTCATGTCGATGCCGGCCTTGATCGCCAGCTTCGCCGCTTCGCGACCGTCGCGGGCCACGCCATGTTTGATCAGTTCGAAGATGGCGCCGTGGTCACTCACCGCAAGACCCTTGAACCCCCATTCCTTGCGCAACAGGTCGTGCATCAGCCAGGTGTTGGCGGTGGCGGGCACGCCGTTGATGGAGTTCAGCGCGACCATCACCCCGCCGGCACCCGCATCGATGGCGGCACGGTAGGGGGGCAGGTAGTCCTGGTACATTTTCACCGGGCTCATGTCCACGATGTTGTAGTCCCGGCCACCTTCCACCGCACCGTACAGGGCGAAGTGCTTGACGCTGGCCATGATGCTGTCGGCCGCGTTGGCGCCACTGCCCTGGAAGGCTTTGACCATCACCCCAGCGATGCGCGACACCAGGTAGGTGTCCTCGCCAAAGCCTTCGGAGGTCCGGCCCCAGCGTGGGTCGCGGGAAATATCCACCATCGGCGCGAAGGTGATGTCCAGGCTGTCGGCCGCCGCTTCCTTGGCAGCGACGCGGCCGGAGCGGTAGATGGCGTCCATGTCCCAGCTCGAGGCCAGGGCCAGGGGGATCGGGAAAATGGTACGGTGGCCGTGGATCACGTCATAGGCGAAGAACATCGGGATCTTCAGCCGGCTGCGCATGGCCGCATCCTGCATCGGGCGGTTTTCCGCACGGGTGATGGAGTTGAACGTCCCGCCGATGTTGCCGGCGGCGATTTCCTTGCGAATCATCTCCCGAGGCATCTCGGGGCCGATGCTGATCAGGCGCAACTGGCCGATCTTTTCCTCGAGGGTCATCTGCTTCATCAGGTGGCTGATGAAGGCATCCTTGTTTTCCATCGGGGTTGGCAGGTTGTCAGCTACTACGGATTGACTGGCCAGTGTGACAAAAAGGCCCAGCAAACACAGCTTCTTCATGAATGGTTTCTCGCAAGCCTAAGGGCGGTCATCAGTACACGCCGTCAGCAAAATGTGAGGAGCGGCTATTGTTGTTCGAGTATTGTCTGAATAAGAGCAGCACAGTTTTCGAACGCACGCGGATGAACTTAGTTTCGTGCCGGGCATCTTTTAGCCCACCGACCCTGATTCAATCCCGTGGCGGCGGCAGATTATGCCCCAGACACCGGAGAGATAGGTGACTGTGTTTTTTCAATGGAATGTAGAGGGGAGCTTCAACCGATGAATCTACGACTCAATCACCTTCGCCACCTGCAAATGCTGGCGCTGATGCTGTTCACCACGCTGCTGGCCGGTTGCGGCATCAACAACATCCCAACCCTGGACGAACAGGCCAAGGCTGCCTGGGGCCAGGTGCAGAACCAGTACCAGCGCCGAGCCGACCTGATCCCCAACCTGGTGGAAACCGTCAAGGGCTATGCGCAGCACGAACAGGAAACCCTGACGGCGGTGGTCGAGGCGCGGGCCAAGGCCACGTCCATCCAGGTCGATGCCAGCACCCTGGATAACCCGGAAAAACTCAAGCAGTTCCAGCAGGCCCAGGATCAGTTGAGTGGCGCGTTGAGTCGGCTGATGGTGGTGGTCGAGCGTTATCCCGACCTCAAGGCCAACCAGAATTTCCTGGCCTTGCAATCACAACTTGAAGGCACCGAGAACCGCATCGCCGTGGCTCGTCGCGACTTCATCCTCGCGGTGCAGCAATACAACACCGAAATCCGCACCTTCCCCGGTCGCCTGTGGCACAGCGTGTTGTACAGCGATCTGCCGATCCGCGAAACCTTCGAAGCCACCAGCCCCAACGCCGAAAAAGCCCCTGAAGTGAAGTTCTGAAAAAACTGTGGGAGCGAGCCTGTGGGAGCAAAGCTTGCTCGCGATGAACGATAACGCGGTCATTAGAAAGACCGAGGTGCCTTCATCGCGAGCAAGCTCAGCTCCCACACCCGCTCGCTCCCACACAGGAGTTACGATGCGAGTGTTGAAATTTGGCCTGGTGCTGTTGCTCTGGGTCTTTGCCATTACAGCCCAGGCTGAGCTGAGTTTTCCGGCACTGACCGGGCGGGTGGTGGACACTGCCCAGATGCTTGAGCCTTCGGTGCGCACGCAACTGGATGCACAGCTCAAGGCCCATGAGCAGGCCACCGGTGAACAGGTGGTCGTGGTCACGCTGGCGGACCTGCAAGGCACCAGCATCGAAGACTTCGGTTATCAACTGGGTCGTTACTGGGGCATCGGGCAGAAAGATAAAAACAACGGCGCGCTGCTGATCGTGGCGCGGGATGACCGTAAACTGCGGATCGAAGTGGGTTACGGCCTGGAAGATCGCCTGACCGACGCCCAGAGTTCGGTGATCATCAACCAGGTGATCACCCCGGCGTTCAAGGCCGGCAACTTCAGCAAAGGCATCAGCGACGGCGTAGCGGCGATGTTGACGGTGCTGGGGGGCAATGCGCTGGATGAGCCGGCTGCGGCGTACGGTGCCGATGGCCAGGAGGCGGGCGATTTCGTCGGGCGCCATCCGGGGTTGTTCGTGTTGTTGGTGCTGCTGTTCATCGTAACGGTGTTCGTGTGCCAGATGCTCGGTATCCTGCCGGCCGGACGCGGTGGTTCCGGGGGCGGCTATGGCGGTGGCGGCGGTGGTTTTGGCGGCGGCGGTGGCGGTGGCTTCAGCGGTGGTGGGGGCAGTTTCGGGGGCGGCGGTTCGTCGGGCGGCTGGTGACAATAATAATGAGCAGGCACTTTTAACCATGGCATTACTGACGGAACACGAACAACGCAAGGTCGCCGAGGCCATCGCCCGGGTGGAGCGCGATACCGACGCCGAGCTGGTCACCGTGCTCGCCGCTCGCGCCGACGACTATGCCTACATCCCGCTGCTGTGGGCCAGCCTGCTGGCCTTGGTGGTGCCCGGCATGGTGCATTACCTCACGGGCTGGCTGAACATGCACAGTCTGCTGCTGGTGCAATGGGGCCTGTTTATCGTGCTGTGCCTGGCGTTTCGCATTCCGGCAATCACCACTCACCTGATCCCCCGTACCGTGCGCCACTGGCGGGCCTCCAATCTGGCGCGTCGGCAATTTCTCGAGCAGAACCTGCACCACACCGTCGGCGGCACAGGCATGTTGATTTTCGTTTGCGAAGCCGAGCGGTACGTGGAAATCCTGGTGGACGAAGGCATTTCCAAATGTCTCGATAACAAGCACTGGGAAGCCATTGTCGCCGCCTTCACCCAGCAGGTCCGCCAAGGCCAGACGTTGCAGGGCTTTGTCACCTGCATCGAGGCCTGCGGCCAATTGCTCAAGGAGCATGTGCCGGTGACTCACGCGCGCAATGAGCTGCCGAATCGGTTGGTGGTGCTGGGCTGAAAAATGGCTGCCAGCACAAGCCTGTGGGAGCAAAGCTTGCTCCCACAGAGGCTACTGCTCGCCACACGAACTTTTCCGTGCCCTCGCTGCCCATCGCCCCTAAAATAACCGCCATTCCCGATCCGCCCGCCCCGAGGCCGCTTTTCCCATGTCAGTTACCGCTACCCCCGCCCGTCCTGCGCCGGATCACCATGCCCAGTTCATCGAGCTGCTGCAAAGCAGCCTTGAGCAGAACGCCTTCATCAAACTGGTGCTGGCCAAGTACGTCGGTGAGGAAGCGGACCTGCAGCGGCTGATCATCAAGCAGTTGTCGGTCAAGGA
The DNA here is from genome assembly GCF_039581215.1 of Pseudomonas halotolerans. Taxonomy (NCBI): domain Bacteria; kingdom Pseudomonadati; phylum Pseudomonadota; class Gammaproteobacteria; order Pseudomonadales; family Pseudomonadaceae; genus Pseudomonas; species Pseudomonas halotolerans. The sequence continues at coordinate 143,389 of NZ_JBCNTJ010000008.1, read as the reverse complement.
TCAGCCCTGCCTGTCCTTCGTTTACCGCTACAAAACCCGCGACATCACCAAGAATTTCCCGCTGGCCGAAGGCGTGACGACCATCGCCGCGCTGTTGCCGGTGTCGTTCAAGAACGCGCATCTGCTGGCTGTTACCGACGAAGCGCAGCTGGAATACAGCAAGAAGGGCAAGAGTTCGCTGTTCAAGAGCAAACCCCAGCAGCTGCGAGAAGTGCCATCGGCCGAGCACAATCGGGAGAAAAACCGCTTTCTGGACCTGAACCGCCCGTTCCTGGCGGATCTGGGCGTGACCAACCACAAGCACGAACTGATCCCGGCGATGTCGCGCAAGTGGAAGCAGATCAACAAGTTCATCGAAGTCTTCAGCCATGCGCTGACATCGTCGCCGCTGGCCCTGGATCAACCGGTGCGGGTGTCGGATTTCGGCTCGGGCAAGGGCTACCTGACGTTCGCCATCCATGACTACCTGCGCAACACCTTGCAGGCTGAAGGGATCGTGACCGGCGTCGAACTGCGAGAGGACATGGTCAAGCTGTGCAACGAAGCTGCCGCGCGGCTGGAACACCCGGGGCTGAGCTTCCAACACGGCGATGTGCGCAGCGTGGCGCCGGCTGCGGTGGATGTGATGATTGCCTTGCATGCCTGTGATATCGCCACCGATTACGCGATCCACATGGGTATTCGCTCGGGTGCTTCGATCATCATGTGCTCGCCGTGCTGCCACAAGCAGATCCGCTTGCAAATCCAGAGTCCGGCGTTGCTCAAGCCGATGCTGCAATATGGCCTGCACCTGGGCCAGCAGGCCGAAATGGTCACTGACAGCCTGCGGGCGCTGTTTCTGGAGGCATGTGGCTACGAAACCAAGGTGTTTGAGTTCATTTCCCTGGACCATACCAACAAGAACAAGATGATCCTGGCGGTCAAGCGCGCCGAACCGGTGGACCCGGCCGAGCTGCTGGCGAAGATCCAGGAACTCAAGGCGTTCTACCACATCACCGAGCACTGCCTCGAAACCCTGCTGCGCGCTGACGGTTATCTCGCCTAGAGCGACTGGCACCTCACCCTGTGGGGGCGAGCCTGTGGGAGCAAAGCTTGCTCGCGATGAACGATGACCCGGTTTGCCTGTTGAATCACGGTGCTTTCATCGCGAGCAAGCTTTGCTCCCACCGTGACAGGCCTCCCAAAGTGATCGTACCTGTGCAGCCCGTCAGGTAATCAGCGCTTATCCCTCATCTAGCGACGTACCGGACTACCTTTAATGCGTTCACTACCTACGCATTCCTCAAGGAGTCCTTCCCATGGCCGCAAAGAAAATCCTGATGCTGGTTGGCGATTACGTCGAAGACTATGAAGTGATGGTGCCATTTCAGGCCTTGCAGATGGTCGGTCACACCGTTCATGCCGTGTGCCCGGACAAAACCGCCGGGCAGACCGTGCGCACGGCGATCCACGACTTCGAGGGCGACCAGACCTACAGCGAAAAACCGGGGCATCTGTTCGCGCTCAATCATGATTTCGTCAGTGTCGAGGCTGCGGATTACGACGCGTTGCTGGTGCCGGGCGGACGTGCGCCGGAATATCTGCGCCTGAATGAGAAAGTCCTGCAACTGGTGCGTGACTTTGACCAGGCAGGCAAGCCGATTGCCGCGGTATGCCACGGTGCGCAATTGCTGGCAGCGGCGGGGATCCTGGAAGGGCGCGAATGCAGCGCCTATCCCGCCTGCGCCCCGGAGGTGCGTCTGGCCGGAGGAACCTTTATCGAGTGCGCGGTCACCGAAGGCCACGTTCAAGGCAATCTGGCGACCGCCCCGGCCTGGCCGGCGCACCCGAACTGGCTGGCGGGGTTCCTGACGCTGCTGGGCACGGCCATCACCTTGTAAGGCACTGGCAGAACAAGCGCAGCGGGTCTTTACTCTCGGGGATGTCTCAACCGCCCAGGAGAAAGAACATGTCCGGATGGTACGAAGTCAGCAAAAGCAGCAATGGCCAGTTTAAGTTTGTGCTCAAAGCGGCCAACGCCGAAACGATTTTGACCAGCGAGCTGTATACGACCCGCAGCGGAGCCGACGGTGGCATCGCTTCGGTGCAGAAGAACAGCCCACTGGCCGAACGTTATGAACTCAAGAGCACCAAGGACGGCCACCCTTACTTCAACCTCAAGGCTGGCAATCACGAAGTGATCGGCAGCAGCGAAAGCTATTCCTCTGACGCCGCCCGGGACAAGGGCATTGCCAGCGTCATGGCCAACGGACCGACGACGGTGATCAAGGACAAGACGCTGGCGGCGTTTTGACAGGACGCCAGAAGCCGAGGGTCAATGTGGGAGCAAGGCTTGCCCGCGATGCAGGTGCCGCGACTGTGCAGGAAACACCGAGTCATCGTTGATCGCGAGCAAGCTTTGCTCCCACAGATAAAACCTCTCGCCCCACGTTACTGTCCGGGCCGGCCTTTGCTCTAAACCTCCACCGGCACCGACAGCTTCGGATTGCACAGCGGATGGGTCTTGGCATCGAAGAACCGCAGTTCAACCGCCAACCCCTGGAACACCTTGGCGTAATGGCGTTTCTGGTGCTGGATGAACGCCTGGCTGCGAGGGTAGATCGAGATTGCCACGGTTTTCGGCGCGGCCTGGCGCAGGGCATGGACGATGTGACTGTCCTGGTCACCCAAGGCATGGCCGAACAGGCACAGGTTGTCGCCGTGGTGCAGCAACTGGTCGTAGCAGAACGATAGGTAATCGGAGCTGCGGATGGTCTTGAGCTTGTCCTGGCTCGGGCCTTCATTGACGAACAGCGGCACGTCGTCAAGGGTCTTGATCGTATTGTTGATGGCGAAACTGCCCAGCAGCGTGCCTTCGGTGGCGGTCAGTTTGCGTGCCGTGCCGTCCTGGTTGCGCACCAGGTGCAGGCCTCCGTGCAGGTACAACAGACGTGGTTTGTCCGTGCCGGCCTGGCTCAGATCAAAGCTGTGATCGTTGCCCAGGAACAGGTCGGTGACGGTATCGGGCGCATGCTGGATCGCCCAGTAGTTGAGCAGATCGTAATTGGTGGTGAACACCGTGCGATAGCGGCCCAGCTCCTGATTAAGCGTCGCCAGGGTCGCGGGCTCGACCAGTCGCCACGGGATATGCACCGCGTGCACGGTGTTGATCAGTGCTTCCTTGATTGCGTAGTAGCGGTTACGCGGTGCCGCAGAGCTCACGGCCAGGGCCTTGTTGACCCGGCTGGTGGTTTTCAGCGCGCTGAGTACCTGTTCGAAGCTGCGGGTCTGCATCGCGTCGAACACACTCATTTCCGACGGGCTCAAGGGTTTTTCTTCGACGGTGCGAGCGTTTTCGAACAGCGAGTCGTAGCCGAAATCGTCCCAAACGGCGCGGCTGGCGCCGTTACCCAGCAGCAAGCCACTGAAAGCGGTGCTGGCGCGCAAGGCCTCCCAGTCTTCGAGCTGGGCGTCGTATTGCTGGAAGTCGGTCATTGCGAAAGTTATCTCAAAACGTGGTTAAGACAGGGCGCGACTTTATCACGACCCAGTCTTGAGCCAGATCAAGATGCGCCGTGACCAGTCGGTCATTCTGGTAGCCCTGCCAATCCCGGCCTCTTCCAGGAGCATCTCCCATGAGCAGCACTTTTTTCATTCCCGCCGTGAACGTCATGGGGCTGGGTTGCCTCGACGAGGCCATGACCGCCATCCGCAACTACGGCTTTCACAAGGCCCTGATCGTTACTGACGCAGGGTTGGCCAAGGCCGGCGTCGCCAGCAAGGTGGCCGATCTGCTGGCGCTGCAAGACATCGATTCGGTGATTTTCGACGGTGCCAAGCCCAATCCCAGCATCGCCAATGTCGAGCGCGGGCTGGGGTTGTTGAAGGAGAGCCAGTGCGATTTCGTGGTGTCGCTGGGCGGCGGTTCGCCCCACGATTGCGCCAAGGGCATCGCCTTGTGTGCCACCAACGGCGGGGAAATTCGTGACTACGAGGGCGTTGACCGCTCGAGTAAACCGCAGTTGCCACTGATCGCCATCAACACCACGGCAGGTACGGCCAGCGAAATGACCCGTTTTTGCATCATCACTGACGAGACTCGCCACGTGAAAATGGCCATTGTCGACCGCAACGTGACGCCGCTCATGTCGGTCAACGATCCGGCGTTGATGGTGGCGATGCCCAAGGGGCTGACGGCCGCCACCGGCATGGATGCGCTGACTCATGCGATCGAAGCGTACGTATCCACGGCTGCCAATCCGATCACCGATGCCTGCGCGCTGAAAGCGGTCACTTTGATCAGCAATAATCTGCGTCAGGCGGTGGGCGACGGTAACGATCTGACGGCACGGGAGAACATGGCCTACGCGCAGTTTCTCGCGGGGATGGCGTTCAATAATGCCTCGTTGGGTTTTGTGCATGCCATGGCCCATCAACTGGGCGGTTTTTATGACTTGCCCCACGGCGTGTGTAATGCAGTGTTGTTGCCCCATGTGCAAAGTTTCAACGCCTCGGTATGTGCCGCTCGGCTGACCGACGTGGCCAATGCCATGGGGGCCAATACGCACGGTCTCAGCCCGGAGGAAGGCGCGCGGGTGGCCATTGCGGCGATCCGCAGCCTGGCTCGGGACGTCGACATTCCGGCCGGCCTGCGTGATTTGGGCGTGCGCCTCAACGACGTGCCGGTACTGGCCGCCAACGCATTGAAGGACGCTTGTGGCCTGACCAACCCGCGGGCAGGGGATCAACGGCAGATCGAGGAGATTTTCCGCAGCGCCTTTTAAGCGACCCGTGCTGGCATAAACCGCCCGCACAGCAGCGCCGCCACGGCCAACAGCGTGCACAACGCCGCCAGCGGCCAGGCCTGTTGGCTCAACAACAGGCTGGCCGTGGCGCCGATGAGTGAGGCCATCAACTGATGCAGAAAACCGCTCAGCGCCATGGCATAGGCGCCGGCCACCGGTGAACCCTCGTTGGCCAGGGACAGGCTGATGGGGTAATTCAACGATTGACCGAATACCGCGAAGCAGTACGGCAACCAGAACAGCAGCGCGACACTGCTAAGCGCGACGCTCCCCAGCAGCATGGTCGCACTGCCGCCCAGCACCAGCGCAAGGCCCCAGCTCATCAATCGTCGTTGGCCGGTGCGTAGCACCAAGGCGTTGACCGCCAGCGCGCCGAACAGGTACGCCGCACTGATCGGCCAGCCCAGCAGGCCGTACTCAATCGCTGACCAATGAAAGCTTTCCTGCAGGATCAGGGGCGCGGCGGTGTTGAACGCGACAATCACGCCGTAACCCAAGCCGCCGGCCAATGCCGGCAATAAAAAACCTCGGGATCTGAGTATCCTGCCGTACACGCGCCATGCCGATTGCCCGTTGCTGTCTTCTGTCAGCACTGTAAACCCGACCCGGGACACTGCGACCGCCATGGCCAGGCTGACCGCACCCAACCCGTAGAAGATCGCTCCCCAGCCGAACGCAGCCTGGATCAAAGAGCCCAGATATTGACCGATGCCAAGGGCAACCACGAAGGCTATGGAGATCCATGACAGGGCCTTGGCCAGCAGATCGCCGCTGAAACTGTCACGGATCAATACCCTGGCCATCACCGAGATACCGCTGGCGCCGATGCCCTGAATCAACCTGAGCGTCAGGAACGCCTCCACTGTTGTACCCAGCGGTAGGGCCAGGTTGCTCAGGCCGTACAGCCCCAATGCCGCCAGCAACACCGGTTTGCGTCCCAGACGCTGGCTCACGCTGCCCCACAGCAACATGGGCAGCGCCATGCCGATCAGGTAAACCGACAAGCCCCAGGAAACCCGGGACGCATCGGCCCCCAGATCCCGCGCAATGTCGGGCAGGGCCGGCAAGTAGATGCTCATGCCCAGTTGTGCCAGGAAGACGGTGGTGCAGGTGATGATCAGGGTCGTACGGTTCTTCATCAAGGCGCTCGTTCAAGGACGGATGTCACGTCCGTGTGCCAGCAGCAGATCGGTGATCCGTTCGCAGAACGAGCGAATCACGTCCGTCTCCATGTCGGCGCGCAGGGTGATGCGGATTGCGGCCTTGTCTTGCGGCACAACGGGGAAAAAGACCGCCGAAGTGAAATACCCCAGGTCGGCCAGTTCGACTGCCAGCCTGTTGGCCAGGGCTGCTGCACCGCAGGTCACCAGGCGGATCGCCATGGTATTGCCCAGCTGCTCGGTGCGGATGAGGCTGTCGAAGAGGCGAATATTAGCCTGCAAACGCTCCTGCAAGGCGCTGAATTCTCGACTGCGGTGCAGACGGATCGAGGCCATGCCGGCGCCAATGGCCGCCGCGTTCAGGCTCTGGGACCAATTGCTCGGCCCGCCGTAGCGCTGCACCAGTGTTTTGTGCCGTTCACTGCCAAACATCGCCAGGCCGCCACTGGCCCCGAATGATTTGGCCAGCGAGGCAACAATCAGCGTTCGCTCGTCCACGGCGTGGAAGCGTGAACGCACCAGACCCGCTCCGCATTGCCCTATGGTGGACAGTGCGTGGGAGTCATCCAGATAGAGAAACAGGCCATAGCGCTGTTTGAGGTACAGCAGGCTGTCCATGTCGGTCACCCCACCCATGCTGTAGGCACCATCGGCCACATACGCCACGTTGCGCTGGCGTTTGCACACGTCTTCGAGAAAGTCCATGTCGTTGTGGGGGCCGGTGATGACTTGGGTTTCATCGGCGCAGGCCGCCTTGACGTGGTTCAGCGAGTAATGGGCATGTTTGTCAAACACCATGACAGGCGGCCGATTGTCCGTGAACGCGCCGCTGGCCAGCAACGGCAGGATCCCGGCGCTCGCTGCGCTGCATGACAGGGCGCTGAGACAACTGGCGCCAAACAACTCCGACAATTGGGTTTCGTATCGGTCCAGGATCGCCAGCTTGCAGCGGTTTTTCGAGTTGGCGACGCGCAGGGTCCCGGTTTCCCACAGGGCCGTCATGGCGCCGTCCAGCAACGCGGGATGGTGGTCCAGACCCAGATAGGACGTAGTACAGAAGTGGTGAAAGGTTCGGCCGTACTGGTCGACCAGGACGTTAGGTGTCTTGACCTCGACATTCAGCCCTGAGATTTTTCCGACTTCGGCGTTCCGCCAGTCCTGGTCCGCCAGGGCAATGACTTTACGGTAGTTGGTGTAGCGATGGGTCGGCTGTGCAGTCTGGTTCATGGTGCGGTTACATTCCTTGGTTGAGTGGTGCTGTCCGTGGGGGGCGATCTCTGTGTGTTTCCAGACTTTACAGATCATGATGCGGGGCTTTGAATCGGCCGTTTCCGGCGTATTTGAGTGTTACCGGAGACTTCTGTGTAGGATCTTGCCTAAGGGGTTGGCCGGGGAATCCATTTGCGCTGTCGGAGCTGGGCAACGCCATGTTTTCACCCTTGAGCCCACGGCACTTGGCTCATCCGTTTCTTTTCCAAAGGTTGCTTGTCGATGCTCTCAGGTTTCAATCATCTGACACTGGCTGTCACCGAGCTGGACCCCAGTGTGGTTTTTTATAGCGAGCTCTTGCAGCTTCGTCTTGAGGCCCGGTGGGACACAGGGGCCTATTTGTCGCTGCCCGGATTATGGCTGTGCCTGTCTGTTGACCCGTTGCGCAAGAAGGCGCCTGCGGCGGACTACACCCATTACGCATTCAGTATCGGTGCCCAGGACTTTCCGGTGCTGGTGGCGCGGCTCAAGGCGGCCCAGGTGGTGTCGTGGCGCGACAACCGCAGCGAAGGTGATTCGTTTTACTTTCTCGACCCGGATGGGCACAAACTCGAAATCCATGTGGGAGATCTGCCTTCCCGGCTACAGGCCTGTCGACAGGCGCCTTATGCCGGCATGGAGTTTTTTCCGGCTTCGTGATCCTTTGTGCCGAGCCAGATAAACTGCACCACGCCGATATCCGACAGGACCGCCCATCATGACTCCCTCGCTGCTGTTCACCATTCTTGCCAGCGGCTTCATCTATGGCATCACGCCAGGGCCTGGAGTGCTGGCGGTGTTCGGCATTGGCGCCGCACGAGGGCGGCGGGCCGGGGCGGGGTTTCTCGGCGGGCACCTTCTGGGAGATGTGATCTGGTGTGGCACCGCGCTGGTAGCGATTGTCGGTGCACGGGAAATAGGCAGCGTAGCGTTCGATGTATTGGGCGTGATCAGCGGGCTTTATCTGTTCTGGTTGGGCCTGCGGGCCGTTCGTGCTCGCGCGGGCAGTGCCGGTGCGCCACAAGGGCCGGCGCGTCAGCCGTTCTGGCACGGGGTGATATTCGGCCTGACCAATCCCAAGGCGTATCCGGTGGCGGTGGCGACGTTCACGGCTTTGCTGTCCAGCCGTGCCGAGCTGCTGCACTGGTCGATGTTGCCTTGGCTGATCGCGCTCAGTTTTCTGGGCGGCCTGATCGCTTACGCTATCCTCATTGGTATTGTTGGCGCGAGTCGGGTCCGCGTGCTGTATCAGCGTCACGAACTGACAATCACCCGGTTGTGTGGCGTGATGTTCATTGGTTTTGCCATCAACGCCTTGTGGCATGCAGTGCCAGGCTTGTTGGCCAGCAAGGCGTAAGGCTGACGTACCGGCTGCGCACGTCAGGCTTTGTTCAACGTTGCATTATCGGAAGATCACCCGCCCCATGGACACTCGCAATTCCGCGCCGCTGGCCAGCTACATCGATCTTTTGATGGACGCCGTGTGCGCTGTCGACGGTCAGGGGCGTTTTGTGTTTGTCAGCGCCGCTTGTGAGCGCATTTTCGGTTACACCCCACAGGAATTGATCGGTCAGCCGATGATCGACCTGGTGCACCCTGCCGACCGCCAGCGCACGCTCGAGGCGGCGCGGGAGATCATGGACGGCGAACCCAAGCTCAATTTCGAGAACCGCTACCTGCGCAAGGACGGGCGGGTGGTGCATATTTTATGGTCGGCGCGGTGGTCGCCGGCGGACGGGTTGCGGATTGCCGTGGCCCGGGACATCACCGAACGCAAGCAGGCCGAGTCCCGGCAAGCGGCGTTGTATGCGATTTCCGAGGCCGCCCATGCTGCGGCGGACTTGCTGGCGTTGTTCAAGCGCATTCACCTGATCATTGGCGAGTGGCTGCCGGCGCTGAACTTTTCGGTGGCGTTGTATGACGAGCAGTGCGAGCAACTGACCTTTGCCTATCACGTCGATGACCTGGAGCGACAGCCCGATGTGCCGGGCTCGGTCACCAAGCGCCTGTGCGCCGAAGTGATTCGCAGTGGCCAGCCGATCCTGCTGACGCCCGGTTGCGGTCAGTTGCCAGTGGGGTTTGGCGACCTGGTGGCGCAACCGAACGCCCCCTGCTGGTTGGGTGTGCCACTGATCTCGCAGAGCGGCACGATCGGTGCGTTGATCGTCAAGAGCGCGCAAGACAACCCGCGCTACACCGAGCAAGACAAGGAGTTGCTGCAATACGTCTGTGCGCAGCTCACCATCGCCATTGAGCGACAGCAGTTGCACGCCCGGTTGCAGCGCATGGCTCAGTACGATCAGTTGACCCAGATACCCAACCGCGAATTGTTGCGCGAACGCTTCAAGGCCGCACTGGCCACCGCCCGCGCGGCCTCTGGGCGCATGGCGCTGCTGTATATCGACCTGGACCGCTTCAAGCAGATCAACGACACCTACGGCCACGCAGTGGGCGACATGTTATTGCAGGCAGTGGCCAGCCGGCTCCAGGGCTGTGTGCGCGACACCGATACCGTGGCGCGCATTGGCGGCGATGAGTTCGTCGTCCTGCTCCATAGTGTCCAGACTTTGGAAGATGCCCACCGTGTGCAGGAAAAGATCCGTCATGCACTGAGCCAGCCGCTGCGCCTGGACGGGCACTGCCTCAGCATCGAACCGAGCATCGGCGTGGCCTGTTTCCCCGAACATGGCAGCGAAGATGTTGCGCTGTTCCGCCACGCCGACGAGGCGATGTACGCCGCCAAACGCCAGAATCACCAAGCGTTCGGTATTTGACTGCGCGCCGCCGTTCGTCGTGCCGCAGGCCGTTTTTTCAAACCTTTCAGTCCCCGATCCTTTCGAATGGTATGAGAACCCCGCTCGCCGGAAACATTGTCCCCGATCGAACGAAGGCGCCTGGAGCGGGTCGCACATGTGGGAGAACCACCACCCTGACCCTCCGTATGCGGCCGTCGAAAGCCGACATCGGCTGCAATCGGGAAGGTATCTTGTTAAAGCGTCACAGGTGGTTCTGATTCAGTGGTGGGAAACCCCACCGCAACTTCTATCAGAGGAGGGCGTGACCATGAGCCGGATGGCCACCTTATTAAGCACCACCAGTCTCGTCGTGCTGATGGGCCTGGGGGCTAGCAGTGCTTGGGCACAATCGCCTGCCGAATTTATCAATGATGCTTCGGCCAAAGGCATGGCTGACATTGAGGCCAGCCGTATGGCCCACGGCAAAGCCGAGTCCAGGGAAGTCAAGGATTACACCATCATGGTGATCAATGACCGCACCACCGCCAACCAGCATCTGGCCAAGATTGCGAAAAAGCTCGACCTGCCTGTCGCACCCCGAGAAGAAGTGGCTGACAAGGCCAAGAGCCTGATACCGCCCGTACCGCAGGTGCCGGAAGGCGAGTCGTTCGATGCTGCCTATGCCGCCAACCAGGTCAAGGCCACCGAGGAAGCCATCGCGCAGATCCAGGAGCAGGCCAAGACCACCGAGGTGCCGGAAATCAAGGCGTTCGCCGACGAAACCCTGCCTAAGTTGCAGACCCATCTCGAAATGGCCAGGGCGCTCCAGGCCAGTCGCTGATTCGCCGCACTTTTTAATATTCCGGGCCAGGGCGCTTGCGCCCCGGCTCACTTTGCCCGCCGAAAAGGAGAAGTTCGATGTCTACACGCCGAGAACCCAACCAATACGCGATGCAGAACCCCTTGACTCAATATCCCCGTCCGCCGTTTCCCGACCAGCCGCAGTCGCCACCGGGTATCGATCAGGACATGGTGCCCAAGCCCGATCACGGTGAAAAAAGTTATCAGGGGTTCGGACGCCTGGAAGGGCGCAAGGCTTTGGTGACCGGTGGCGACTCGGGCATCGGTCGCGCCGCCGCCATTGCTTACGCCCGGGAAGGCGCTGATGTGGCGATCAACTATCTGCCCAGCGAGGAGCGCGACGCCCGGCAAGTCATTGAGTTGATTGAGGCCGAAGGTCGCAAGGCGATTGCAATCCCGGGCGACCTCAAGGATGAAAAATTCTGCGGCCAACTGGTGAGAAGCGCCCACGAGCAACTGGGCGGCCTGGATATTCTGGTGAATGTCGCGGGTAAGCAGGAAGCACAGAAAGACATTGCCGATATCACCACCGCGCAATTCGATGACACCATGAAAACCAACATCTATGCGATGTTCTGGATCTGCAAGGCAGCCGTACCGCTGATGCCAGCGGGGGCGACGGTGATCAATACGGCGTCGATCCAATCCTACGATCCGTCTGCCACCCTGCTGGACTACGCCACCACCAAAGCGGCCATCGTCGCCTTCACCAAGGCGCTGGCGGGGCAGGTGATCAGCAAGGGCATACGGGTCAATGCTGTGGCGCCGGGCCCGATCTGGACCGTGCTGCAACCCAGCGGCGGACAACCCCAGGAAAAAATTCCCACCTTTGGTTCTCAGGTTCCAATGAAGCGCCCCGGCCAACCGGCCGAATGTGCACCGCTTTATGTGCTGCTGGCGTCACAGGAATCGAGCTACATCACCGGGGAAGTGTTTGGCGTGACGGGCGGTAATCCGCTGCCTTGATGCTAAGCCGCGCGAGTGGCAAGCCCCACTCGCGCCGTCTGCTCAGCACTGATTCAGATCGATCTTGTTTTTTTGCTCCAGGCCTTGTTCGGCGCCAAGGTTTTTGGCTTCCTGCTCACCCATCGCCTGGTAGTGTTTTCGCATCGCTTCCAATTGCTTGAGGTCCAGGGATTCCAGGCCGAGCATCGCGTTGTGTGCATGCTTGGTCGCCCGTATCAGCTCGTCCACCTTCAGATGCAAGATGTCGGTATCGCGGTTCTGTGTGTTCTGAATCAGGAACACCATCAGGAAGGTGATGATCGTGGTGGAGGTGTTGATGATCAGTTGCCAGGTATCGTTGAACTGGAAAAACGGCCCGCTGATAGCCCAGAGCACCAACAACACCAGTGCCCCCAAAAATGTCTTGGGGCTCCCCGCCCACAGGGCCAGTTTTTGTGCGATTTTTGCGAAATTCATTGCTGCGTTTCCTTCTGGGATGCACCTGTCTGGTGTGACAGCAACGAAGCGATGAAAATTCTACTGACATGGGCTGCGCGGCCTTAAGTTCATTGACCCGCAAGGTCGTCGCAACCATTTGCCGTATCCGGAGGTCACTGCTTAAAGCCCTCAATCGGAGTACACCATGAATCTTGCGCGCACGTTTTGCTTGACCTGTTGCCTGTTCGCCCTGCAAGGCTGCTTCGACAACTCGGACAACGAGACCAAGGACAACACCGATGGCACCAAGTCGTCGGTGCAGATGCAGGAGTCAGGCTCGGAGAAAAAATAACCGGCTTTTGCAAATCCCCTGATGTGGGAGCGAGCTTGCTCGCGATGGCGTCGGATCAGCAGGATTGATGTTGGCTGACAGGGTGCCATCGCGAGCAGGCTCGCTCCCATAGGGTGTGGGGCAGGCCTGCTTTCAACGTCCTTGCTGTAACACCTTCAGCGCCGCCGAAGCGAGAAACCCGGAACGGCTTTTTTCTTCAGGATGGTGCAGCACGTAATCGTCGATACGGTTCAGCAGATAGCCGGGCAAGGTGATGTTGAGCTTCTGCGCCTTACCCAGATATTTGGTCACATCAATATCCACCAGCGCCCAGGTGCAGCCTGCGTATTTCGCATTGGCCGCATGCAAGGTGACTGTATTGGCCGATGGAATCGGCGAGCCGTCCTCCGCCAGAATCTCGAAGTGCCCCTCAATAGCTTCGCGGGCCATCGCCATGGCATCGTCCAGGTCATCGCCAGCAGAAAAACAACCGGGAATATCCGGTACTTCAACGCCCCAAGCGTGCTTCTCATCGCCCATGGAAATTGCAATCGGGTAAAGCATGTCAATCGTTCTCCGGGAGTGCAGGGCAACTGGCCGTTTGTAGCAGGGCCTGTTGCAAAATGCTGATGGCCGTCTTTTTGAGCAGATCCTTCTTTGGATGAGGAATGGTGACCAGCCCCGGCTTGGTCGGGTGCTTGAAGTGGTGATGGCTGCCCCGAATCCGCACCAGATACCAACCGTCCGCAACAATTTGGCTTATCAAAAATCGGCTATTCACAACACCTCCGTGTGGTGTGCTTGGTGGGTACTATACCTCCTTGGGTTTAATGATCAACACTATAACCACCGGGAGTCACCTCGGGAGGCAAGCGCTGTCATCGCAACCCAGTCTAGAAGCCGTGTCATACAAGGGGGCGGTGAGGCGGGTTGGGGTTATTTCTGGATGTGAAGAACAACGAAATGCATCCGCACTACGACTGCTGCACAAACGTCAGCCGCACGGCAAACCCAATCAAAAGACTCCCGAACAACCACTGCTGCATACGCTGGGCCGAAGGAGAGCGTTGGAGCCAGCGACCGAGCGCCACGCCCACCAGCGCATAGGTGCTGTCAAACAGGAAACCGACGCAGACTAACACCACCCCAAGCGTTGCAAATTGCCCAAGCACCGACCCGTCCTGTGGGGCGATGAACTGCGGCAACAACACCGAGCAAAACAGCAGCGCTTTGGGATTGAGCAGGTTGGTCAACAACCCGCGTCGAATCGCCTGGTGCCACTTGCGTCTTCCTGCCTCAGCGTCGTCCCCTTCAAAGCTTGGCAACAACGAAGTGCGCAGGCATTGAAAACCAATCCATAGCAAGTAAGCGGCACCGGCCAGGCGCACCACGTCAAAGGTCCAGGGCGCGGTCTGGAACAACGCCGAAAGCCCCAACGCTGCCAGCGCGACGTGACACCCGCGAGCGATCCCCAGACCTACGGCTGTCGCCAGCGCCGCGCCTCTACCCTGACGGGCGCCGGTTTGCAGCAGCAGGATCATGTCCGGGCCGGGCAACAGATACACCACCACCAACGCCATAAAAAACAACCAGAGCTCAGCCACACCATCCCCCTGCATATCGACGATTTCGGTAGTGCCAGTCTAGGGCTGACGGGCAGGGCAGGTGGTTGCGAAGTCAGCTTCTAAAGCTTTTGAAATTGGCATAACCTGCCAAGTAATCACGATGTTCAATCGGAAACTGCCAATTCATGAAACTGGATGCCTTCGACCGCAAAATCCTCGCCGCGCTGCAACGCGACGGCCGCCTCAGCAACGTGCAACTGGCCGAAGAAATCGGCCTGTCCGCTTCACCGTGCCTGCGCCGCGTGCGGATGCTGGAAGAGGCCGGCGTGATTCGCGGCTACCAGGCCGTCCTCGATCGCGACGAAGTGGGCCTGGGGCTGACAATCTTTGTCGGCGTCAAGGTTGAACGGCACAACGACGAACAGGCCGAAGCGTTTCGCCAAGCGGTCACGGCGTTGCCGGAGGTGATTTCGGCGTTTCTGGTGTCAGGCGAATCGGACTTTCTGTTGCAAGTGGTGGTGCCCGACTTGCGGGCCTACGACCGTTTTCTCACTGGGCGACTGCTGAAGTTGCCGGGGGTGAGTGATATCCGGAGTAACTTTGCGATTCATACGGTGAAGACGCCGGGGGCGCTGCCGTTGGGGCATTTGCCGGGGGGCGGTTGATATTTTCGGGTGTTCCCGCCAGCACTGACCGCAACCGGCAGGCAATCGCGACACGGATATGCACACGAGCACCGCCAAAGGCCATGCCCAGAATTAACAGGCTCAGCGCTTTGAGAAACAGCGTATCCGGCATCACCCACCACATCGTGGTGGAAATCACCGACAGCGCAGTCAGCGCCGACAGGTAAACCAGCAGGTTACGGCCGGTGTTGGCGATGATGACCAGCACACCGATCAGCGCCATGCCCAAGCCGAACACGGCATCAAGGACACCCAGTTCAAAAAGCGTCCATCCGTGATTCGATACGTACACGGGCAGCATGAAATTGAACGCGCCTAGAATCGGCCAGATCAGCA
This sequence comes from Pseudomonas halotolerans, assembly GCF_039581215.1. Classification (NCBI taxonomy): domain Bacteria; kingdom Pseudomonadati; phylum Pseudomonadota; class Gammaproteobacteria; order Pseudomonadales; family Pseudomonadaceae; genus Pseudomonas; species Pseudomonas halotolerans. The sequence goes on along the minus strand of NZ_JBCNTJ010000008.1, from coordinate 128,300 downwards.
CCATCGGCACAAACAGGGTCATCGGCAGTCTGGCGGAAGCCGCCACTTCGAGCTTCTCGCGAACATCCATGGGCAGGCCGTTGCGCAGTGCGCCGGAAAACAGGCGGTAGACCGTCGAGCAGAACAGGAAAATGGCCCGGCGACAGCTTGAACTGCGCTCGTACCGAAGCCCAATCGGCGGGATCAAGTGTCGGCACGGTTTCATCCTTGACAGGCGCTTGACTCACCTGTGCGTTTACTACATCTGCAAACATGCTGCCTCCAATCAGGGTCGCTCCTACAGTGGCGCCCATAAAATCACGTCTTCCCAGACTCATACCGGTACCCTATCGTTTCACATTGAAGTGCGCGCAGGGCGCGCGAAAATAGCATTGAAAATACGCTGACCATAGAGGCCCACGGCCAGGCCGAGTACGATCAGTACCATCGCCATTACTTTGCTCACCGGCACACTTTCGTTGAACACCACTACCGAGCCGAGCATGCCGAAGATAGGCACCAGCAGAGAGAGCGGCGCCACTGTGGAGACCGGATAGGTTTTGAGCAGCGAGTTCCAGATCCAGTAAGCGAACAGCGTGTTGGGATAGACCTGGAACAGGATCGACAACACGCTGGTCGTGTTCACCTGACTGACAAACGCGGTGTAGCCGGCGCTGCCGTTCACCGCGTAATCGAGGGCGAACAGCGGAATCGGTGCAAATGCGCTGGACCAGATCAGAAAGCCGAAGACATCCTTGGTACTGGCCTTCTTGTTGATGATGTTGGCAACGCTCCAAGATGCCGCGCCCACCAGCACCAGCAACACGCCGGTCAGGCTCACCGAACCGTCACTGATCTTGATGATGCACAGCAGCCCCGCGAGGGCGATCAACATGCCCAGCACCTGGAAGCGGGTCAGCGCTTCCTTGAACACCCAACCGCCGAGCAGGATGGTGAAGAACGCGCTGAACTGCAGCACCAGCGACGCGATGCCCGCCGACAGCCCGGCCTTGATACCCAGATTGACCACACCCCACAGACCAATGCCGAACACCAGGCCATAGCCGATGATGTAGCGCCACGGCACGTCGGGTTTACGGATGAAGAAAATCGCCGGTAACGCACAGAGACTGAAGCGGATACCCGCCAGGATGAGCGGATCGACGGTGGCCAGTCCCAGTTTGATCACCGAGAAATTCACACCCCAGATTGCCGTTATCAATACAGCCAACACTACATGCAGTGGTTTCATGGATTATTTGCCTTGATGAAAGAGGTCGGTGTCACGCCACAGAGGTCAGGTTGTGCGCCAGGCCCACTGCTTCACGCCATCCCTTAATTTGCGATCGCGAGAAGTTGTTATGTTGGAACGTTATTTGGAAGTTAGTCCCAGGTAGATCCAGTACAGCAGGGCGACTGCGCTGATGGTGGCACCCAATATACAAACGGCGACCCAGCCAAAGTGTGCATAAGTATAAGTAGCGGCTATAGCACCCAGACCACTGCCCACCGAATAGAAACACATGTAGGCGCCCACCAGTCGGCTTTGTGCATCGGGTCGTGCGGCAAAGATCAGGCTCTGATTGGTGACATGGACGGCTTGCACGGCGAAATCCAATAACACCACACCTACCACCATGGCGAACAATGAGTGTTCAACGAACGCCGTAGGCAGCCAGGACAAGGTCAACAGTGCCAACGCGACGCCCGTTGTGCGATTGCCGAGCCCTTGATCGGCGAGCCGTCCGGCCCGTGCCGCTGCCAGCGCACCGGCCACACCGGCGAGTCCGAACAACCCAATCTGGGTGTGTGTCAGCGACAACGGCGGCGCGCTGAGTGGCAGTACCATCGACGTCCACAACACACTGAACGCGGCGAAGATCAGCAGGGCGAAGGTGCCCCGGACACGCAATGTGCGTTCGGTCAGGTACAACTGGAAGACCGATCGCAGCAATTGCCAGTAGCCGCCTTTCGCCGGTGGTGTGGTGGAGGCAGGCATGGTGCGCATCAGCACCAGTGCCATGCCGATCATCAGGGCGGCCGAGACAAAATAAACGCCGCGCCAGCCGGCCAGATCTGCCACTGCACCGGAGACGAAGCGGGCCAACAGAATCCCCAGCACCACGCCACTGGTCACGGTGCCGACGGCTTCGCCACGCTGCTCGGGACTCGCCAGCGAAGCGGCGTAGGCAACCACCACTTGCACCACGACCGCCATCAGGCCCACCAGCACCATCGCGCCGAGCAACATGCCCCAATCCTGCGACAGGCCAACTGCGCACAGGGCCAGAGCCGACAGCAGCATTTGTGTAAGGATAAGTTTCTTGCGATTGAGCAAATCACCCAGCGGAACGATGAACAACAACCCGACGGCATAGCCGGCTTGTGTCGCGGTCACTACGACACCAATCGTGCCCGACGAAACCGACAGGCTGGCAGCCATCGATTCCAGCAAAGGCTGGGCGAAGTAGACGTTTGCGACCGCCATGGCGCAGGTAATTGCAAAAAGAAAAGTCTGATAGCGACTGAGCTTGGAGGTGTCCCGGTTTTGGGGGGCTCGCCGCGTGTGCCCACCGCTGGATTTTTCGGCTTCGATGTCCATCTTTACCGGGGCATGAGACTTGAACGGCATCACTCCATCCTTGGAATATGTAGTTTCGAAAGGAAACCGATTCGTTGTTTTTTATCAAATGAAGTTGTTAAATGCAACCAAATCTGTAAAGCATTTTTGTCTGACGTTAGAACTTCCCCCCTTCCTACTGACTCGCCTCCAGGAGACCCATGGCCAGACAGCAATTACTGGCGCAGAGCGAATGCCCGGTCGCCCGCACGCTCGAAGCAATCGGAGATCGCTGGGTATTAATGATTATCCGCGACGCGTTCGACGACGTTCGCCGCTTCAGTGAATTTCAGAAACGCCTTGGTCTCGCCAAGAATATCCTCACGGTCAAGCTCAAAATGCTCGTCGAGTTGGGCGTATTCAACATCCAGCCGGCATCCGACGGCAGTGCCTACAAAGAATATGTGCTGACTGAAATGGGGCGCGCGGTGTTTCCCATCGTCGTCAGCATGCGCCAGTGGGGGGAGCGCTACTTGTTCAACACAGGGGAGAGCTATTCGGTGCTGCTCGACAATGAATTGTCGGAGCCGGTAGAAACCATCGCCGTACGTTCCAAGGCGGGCAAGGTGTTGACCTCGGCCGATTGTCATCGGCGGGTCGTCAAGCGCTGGGGTTGAGGCGAGTCGAAACGACTGGTCGACAGCAACGGATCGCCGATCAAGTGGGTCCGAAGTGCCGAAGAGCTAAAGCCCAGTGGATGTAGATAACGCCACTGCGCGTTCCTGCCGCGACGCTGTTGAAGTCCTTGCGATTGTTCGGGCTGCCAAGAAACGCTGCCAACCGTAGCGGTAGTTCTGGCTTCCGTTGCCCAATCAAACCGCATTTCCAAAGACCTGCCAGTGCACGAACAACGATGGACAGGCTATCTTCATTCGATTGAGCCAGTCAGCACTGCTCCGCTGCGGCAGTGAACCACCACATCGTCGGCATAGCAGGCAAACGGACATCCCGGATAAGACCTTTGCATCCAAGCATCGAACGTATAGTGCATGAACAGATTCATCAATAAGGGACTGACAACCCTCCTTGGGGTGTGCCGCTTTCACGCGGTAATAGAACGCCGTCAGCAGTCTCAAACGGACCGCAACCTTGTAAACAATAGGATCCAGCATCCTGCGCATGTTGGCGATGTGCGGCCGGCCCATTTCGCGTCATGCCGCTTGCGCAGGCGTGCCCCTCACCCATTCAACGACATCGGCCTATAGCCCCCCGATGGCAGGCGCCAATATTGTTTTCGTGTAGCGGCCGCCGCCTGTTTGGATCTACACCTGCGAGCGAGCAGAGGCCTGGTCGCGGGTTTTCCAAAGCGATAGCAACACACCGCCCAGCAGCAAAGCCAGGGTCACGCTCAGGGAAATCACCGCCGGAATCTTGCCGATGATGCCGACCAGGAAAATCTTGCCGCCGATAAACACCAGCACCAGCGCCAGGGCGTACTTGAGATAGGCGAAGCGGTGAATCATCGCCGCCAGAGCGAAATACAACGCACGCAGGCCAAGGATGGCGAAGATGTTCGAGGTGTAGACGATGAAAGGATCCTGGGTGATGGCAAAGATCGCCGGCACGCTGTCCACAGCGAACACCAAGTCGGCACACTCAATCAGCACCAGGGCCAGGAACAACGGCGTCGCCCAGAGCACGGACCTACCACTGGCATCCGCCTGGCGGACGAAGAAGCGCCCTTCATGCAAGCGATCAGTCACCCGCATGTGCTTGCGCAGGAACTTCACCAGCAGGTTTTCGCTCAGGTCCGGGTGGTCATCGATCTTGCTGAACAGCATCTTGGCCCCGGTCAACAGCAGGAAGATGCCGAACACATAGAGGATCCAACTGAACTCGGCGATCAGCGCCGCACCTAGGCCAATCATGATCGCTCGCAGCACGATCACACCGAGAATGCCCCAGAACAGCACCTCGTGCTGATACTTACGCGGGATTGAGAGAAAGCTGAAGATCATCGCCATCAGGAATACGTTGTCCATCGACAACGACTTCTCGATCAGAAAGCCGGTGTAGAAATCCATCCCGGCGTCACCGCCCTTGACCTGCCAGACCCAGAGCCCAAACAGCAAACTGGCCGTGATATAGCCAGCAGACAGCAGCAGGCTTTCACGAACGCCGATTTCTCGATGCTCACGGTGTAACACCCCGAGGTCGAAGACCAACAGGCTGATAACGATGCTGATAAAAACGAGCCACAACCACGTGGCGGTGCCGAGAAAGTCGGCAAAAAAGAACGGTTCTAGGGCAGTCATAAGCCCCTCCTCGCAGTGTCGAAGTTGTACAAACTGCAACTCCGACATGGCAGCGATTCGCTGTCGGAGGGGCCCGGCGTTGTGGGAAAAAATTTAGAGAGGCGTGGGGGATTTCTCAATCGCGCAAGGGTTGCAAGGTGTTTCAGTGGGGGAGGGTGTTGCTGAGGTTGGGATGTCGATTGACGGAAATTGAGTAAACCCTGCTTTCCTGGAGAGGTTCAAAGACTCATCTTGAGGCCAGCGTAGTCGGAGCCTATGGGTACGCTTTTTGGCTGATGGCTGACTGTTATGACCGGTAGAAAATTGTCGGTTCTGCCTTTCCTCAAGGGCAGCTTTCGGCCAGAAGCGGACGCTCATGACAAACCGTTCTCACCTCGTCTTTTACGGACAGGTCTAAGTAGCCAGAACCTGCCCCTGAACTGACTCATGCCTGGTATGGTGAGGTAGTATCAAGCGCTGTGTAGTAAACGACTTACATCCCTCGACGGTGGTGAACCAAACTGCCGACAATATTCGTGACTGAACTGCGAAGGGCTTTCGTCGCCGACGCGGTAACTGGCGCTCGAAACATCCAACCCTTCGTTGATCATCAACCGGCGCGCCTCCTGTAGGCGCAGTTGTTTTTGGTACTGCAGCGGGCTCATCGCTGTGACCGCCTTAAAGCGATGATGCAGCGTTGAGTTACCGAGGTTAGCCACGCGAGCGAGCTCATCGATTCGCAAAGGTTCGGTGTAGTGCTTGTTCAACCAGTCGATCGCGCGCGTCACTCTGTGCGTCTGCGAATCGCTGAGCGCCATTTCGTAGAGCCTGCGCCCGTGGCTCCCGCGTAACAGTCGGTAATACAGCTCGCGCAAGACAAAGGGCGCTAGCATGCGAATATCCCACGGCGTATCGAGCAAACGCATCAATCTCAGAATCGTATCGAGCAGGGTGAGGTCGATGCGGTCAAGGAACAGCCCGCGGCTCGGTTCATCTGGCACCCCTGCTGGCGGCGCGTCGGCGATAAGTTGGGCAATTTCTGCAGGATCGAAATCCAGGCGAATACATATATAAGGCGAATCAGGGCTCGCCTCGATCACACGTCCGGCTACCGGCAAAGTGACCGACACCACTAGATAATTGAGTGGGTCATAGTGGTACTTTTCGTCACCCAGCCCGAGCTCTTTACTACCTTGGACGATCAGACAGAGTGCGGGCCGGTGTACGGTGTGGATGAGCTCGGACGGCTCGTCCATACGAATGATGTGCAGCGGAGCGATGGCTGTTTCATACGAGCCAGGTTTGGGAATCCGTCGCGTCAGTATCCGCATCAGTCGGCCCGGAGGCCAGCAGTGCACTGATGGTTGTAATCGTCGTTCGTGTCCATGTGAAGACCCTTGATAGTGGTCAAAGGTTAGAAAAGCCGGCTACATGCGCTAAGCATATTTTATGCCTATTGCACGAACGAAGCCCGACCAATGGGCCGGGCTCTGGCTGTCCCTAGCGGTAGAGCACTACACCTCTCCATCCATGGTGAAACCAGTTCGTCCCATGAACGGACGCAATTGCTTTCCATCTCATAGCGCCTCTGATAGTTACTCTTATAATTCCTTCGCGCTTCGTCTTAGCGCCCATTGGGCATTAGCTCGTGGCGAATGCACCAATCAGCGCTAATCCACATATCGGTAAAAGCACGGTTTCCGGAAGAGGGGCTATGCATATTGGGTTCTCCATCTGCAGAGCTATCAGCTGAGGCGGCCAATAGCGGTGCGCTCAGAGCCGCCTTCAGCAACGCGGAAACCGGGAGTGCGCTCGGCCCCGCCTTCGACAACCGTCAGGCTGACGGTGGAAAGGCTGACGGCAGAGAGGATGAAGGCCCCCAGGGCGGTACCGATAAACAGTTGGCTGATGTTTTTCATCGTGATGTCCTCACAAGTCGAATAGCGGGTTCGGATGGCCTGTCCGGGCCGTTTGGTGTCATCCGTTTCGTGAGTCCAGATTAGGGAGAGTGGCCTCTTGGCCGGTATGTCGAACGTGTCGAGGATTTGCCTGATCCTCTATGGCGTTGCCAGCGTGCCTGTTAAATCATGCCGTTACTTGCGCCGCCGGTTGCCGTCTGCCCGCCGTCAACGGCCAGCAGCACGCCAGTGATGAGTGCAATCTTGTTCTGATGGTCAGTCACGGTGCGATCCTTTAGCTGGTTCTGTCGGACGGCAGCCCTTGCGATAGGCTGCCGCTACGACTTGTCAAGCCTGTGATTCGGGAAAGTCGGCGCCGCGAGCGCTAGCTTCCCAGGTGCGGAACTCGCTCTGCATAGCTGAGAGCTTGCTCATTGCCACATCGAATGCCCTGTTGCCCAGCAGTAGGCGATGTGGTGGCTGGGCCGCGGTGACCGCCGTATAAATCGCTGAAGCGGCACGGGCCGGGTCGCCCTGCTGCCTTCCGACCGAGGCGTGGTAGGCACGGCGCGCCTCACCTGCGGTGGCGTCGTAGTCGTCGATCCGTTCTGAGGCTTCAGCTGCCGAGCCCGCCCATTCAGTGCGAAATGCGCTGGGCTCCACTGTCATGACACCGATACCCAAGGGCTCAACCTCGGCGCGCAGGGTTTCCGAAAGCCCCTCGACAGCGAACTTGCTTGCGCAGTAGTAGCCCACTGCGGGAAAACCGGCGAGGCCGCCGATAGAGGTCAGGTTAACTATCATGCCCCGGCGCCGTTGGCGCATACCGGGGAGCACGGCGTGGATCATGTGTGCGGTACCAAAGAAATTGACTTCGAATAGGCGACGCGCCGCCTGCGGGTCAGTCTCCTCGACCGCAGCGAAATAACCGATGCCGGCATTGTTGACCAGCACATCCACCGAGCCGAATTTGCGCTCGGCTTCAGCCACCACAGCTTTGGCCTGCTCGGCATCGGTGACGTCCAGCGGCAGCACCAGTGCCTCGCCGAGCCTGGCGAGATCCTGCACTTGATCTGCCTTGCGCGCGGTAACGATTACGCGCTCGCCCTGCTCAAGCAGATGGGCTGCGATGTAACGGCCAAATCCGGTGGAACAGCCGGTCACCAGCCAGGTGCTCTGCGTATTCATAATTGGAACCTCCTATATTTAATAAAGGTCAGCGCTCAATTGTTTCGGAGCGACGTTCAAACGTACGGATCTCGGGAGCCTCGCAGCAGAGCGCGTCGAGTTCGTTCATGAAGGCCTGCACGTAGGGCGTCTGCATGTGACCGTCGAAATCCGTGGTCGAACGCCAGTCTTCGTAGGCGCACCAGACATCGGCCGAGTCGCTCGATTGGTATATGTCGTAACGGACGCAACCTGGCTCCTGCCGGGTGGGGCCGACCAGCGCCAACAGACGCTGGCCGAGGGCATCTCTTTGCCCGGGGCGTGCAGTGAAAAAAGCAACCTTGGTGAGCATGCCCATGATGGGTCTCCTGTATGCGTGATGGATTGATCAGCCGGCAGTAACGGTCATGCCGCCGTCGGCCATGACGACCGAGCCGACCATGAAGCTCGCTCGGTCCGAGGCGAGAAAGGCGACGATCTCGGCAATTTCTTCCGGTTGTGCAGCACGGCCAATGGGGGCGGCTTCGCCGTGCTGGGCGAGGAAGCCCGGACCGTCCTCGACCACGTCATTGAGGATGTTGGTGATGACGTCACCGACGCCGATGGCATTGACACGGATGCCATGCTCGATGGCTTCGAGCGCTAGCGTACGGGTTAACTGGGCTAGCGCGCCCTTGGAGGCGGTGTAGGCCGCGATGGTCGGAAAAGCGAAGTAGGACGCATAAGAGGCGATGTTGACGATGGCCCCGGACTTGTTGGACATCATCGCTTTGACCGCTTCGCGGCAATGCAAGAAGGCCGCAGTGGCATTGACCGCCTGGATGCGCTCCCAGTCTTCGCGGGTCATATCGACGACCAGCTTGTTGATGATGATCCCGGCGTTGTTGACCAGGATGTCCAGCCGGCCGAACTGCTCGACGGCAAGGCCGACAGCGCGCTCGGCGGCGCCATCTTCGCTGATGTCCGCCACCAGTGGGACCAGGCCAGGACGTGCGAGATCTTCTACGGCGGGGTTCAGGTCTTCGGCAACGACCTTGGCACCACGCGCATGCAGCAACAGTGCAATCGCCTTGCCGATGCCACTGGCGGCGCCAGTGACCAGCGCGACTTTGCCTTCGACTTCATGGGCAATGTTGTAGGTGATATCAGTCATGGTGCTCTCCTGCGTTGCGAGCCGAGGAGACATTCGCCGGCTCGGCGCCTGTGAGGCGCTGTCGTTATCGACGGCCTCACTGTCTCGCAATGTGCAGGGGCGGGCTTTCGCAGGCTTGCCGAGGCTGTTGGGGTTTTGCGCCAACGTTCAGGGCCCAAGGCCAGGCAGCGTAGATCACGCCTTAAGACGCCAGCGCAGTCCCGAATCGTCTGGCAGCGGAATGAAATCCTCATCGCCTGGCACATCTGGAAAGCGCCGCGCACGCCAGTCTTCGGCCGCCTGTTGGATGCGCTCGGGCCGGCTCGAAACGAAGTTCCAGTAAATGTGCCGATGACCTTCTAGCGGTTCGCCGCCAAGCAGTAAGAGTCGGGTGGGCCCGAAAGCACGCAACACCACCTCGCTGTTCGGGCGCAGCACGACCAGCCGATCGGCACTGAAGCGCCCCGGTTGCCCAACCACCTCAACCTCGCCACTGACGACATACAGGGCACGTTCGATATGCTCGGCAGACAAGCGATATCGCGCACCCGCTTGCAGTTGAAGGTCCGCGTAGAACAGGTCGGAGACGGTCCGGGTTGGTGAGATGAGACCTTCCAGCGAACCGGCCAGCAGACTTAGCGAAACACCGTCGCTTTCGATGTGCGGGATACCCTGGGCCAGCAGGTGCTGGAAGCCTGGCTCGTCTTCCTCGTGTGGCTCGGGCAGCGCGACCCAGGCCTGGAAGCCCATAAGTTCGCCACCGGTGGCCCGGACCAGATCGCTGGAGCGTTCGGAGTGGACGATTCCGCGCCCGGCAGTCATCAGGTTGATTTCCCCGGCACGCAGCTGCTGGATATGTCCGGCGCTGTCACGATGTAGCATTTCGCCTTGCAATAGGTAGCTGATTGTCGACAGGCCAATGTGCGGATGCGGGCGGGTGTCGATGCCTTCGCCCGGTCCAAAGACCACCGGTCCGAAGCTGTCGAGAAAGATGAACGGTCCGACCATTCGCCGCTGCACCGACGGCAACGCCCGGCGCACGTCGAACCCGCCAATGTCACGCACGTTAGGAAGGATCATCTGCTCAATGGTGCCTGTGGCGGAAGTTTGCAGGGTCATAGCGGTTTTCGTTGAAAGAGTGAGGGTGAGGTCACTCTAGGCCCGCTGTCTTATCTGCAAAACCCGGATAATATGTATCGAAACGTTCGAGCGATTAGAAATGATTTCAGACCCGGGCACCCCAACCCTCGATCAACTGCGTGTGTTTCTAACGGTGGTGGAGGTCGGTAGTTTTGCTGGCGCAGCGCGTAAGCTGCACCGCGCCACATCGGTGGTTAGCTACTCCATTGCCAACTTGGAAATGCAACTGGGTGTCAGCCTGTTCGATCGCAAGACCACCCGCAAACCGCAATTGACCGACGCCGGCCGCACGGTGCTGGCCGAGGCACGTACGATCTACAACGGAATCGACGGCCTGCGAGCCAAGGTTCGTGGGCTGCTGCACGGGCTGGAAGCGGAAGTGCATCTGGTGCTCGACGTGATGTTGCCCAGTGAACGGGTGGTCGATGCGCTCAAGGCCTTTCGTGAAGAATTCCCCACCGTGTCGCTGCACCTGCATATCGAGGCCCTCGGCGCAGTGACGCAGCGGGTGCTCGACCGTGGCGCCACCCTGGGCGTGAGTGGCCCGCTGACCACCAGCATCGATGGCATCGAACGTATCGGTGTAGGCAAGGTCGCGCTGGTTCCGGTGGCGGCGCCCGACCATCCGCTGGCGCAACCGGGCCCGCACGCGCCGGGTATAGGCCGCGCGCATGTCCAACTGGTTCTGACTGATCGCTCGCGACTTACCGAGGATCAGGAGTTCGCCGTGGTCGGCACACGAACCTGGCGGTTGGCGGATCTAGGCGCCAAGCACATGCTGCTTCGCGAAGGTATCGGTTGGGGCAACATGCCGATCGACATGATTCGCGAGGATCTGGATAGCGGGCGCCTTGTGCAACTCTACCTGCCCGACTGCTTCGGCGGTGATTATGCCTTCGATGTCATCTACCGCACCGACACGCCTCCCGGCCCGGCTGCAAATTGGTTGATCGAACGGTTCAAGGCGCAGGCAACCGAAGCGCCCTGAGTATTCGAAAAAATCGAACCTAATGCTCTATATTGGTTGTCTATTTTAGATAGTAGCGCCATGAGACATTGGCTCCATCGCGGCAACACGGCCGCTGGCACTCACCAATGGAGACATCTCATGGCAAAGGTTCTGGTTCTCTACTACTCGTCCTATGGACATCTCGAAACAATGGCCAACGCCGTCGCTGAGGGCGCCCGGGCAGCCGGTGCGCAGGTAGACATCAAACGCGTCCCGGAGACTGTCCCCGAAGACATCGCCCGCAGTGCCCACTTTAAACTGGACCAGACCGCATCGATTGCAACGGTCGCCGAGCTCGAACAGTACGACGCCATCATCGTCGGCACTGGCACCCGCTTCGGCCGCATCAGCAGCCAAATGGCCGCTTTCCTCGATCAGGCCGGAGGCCTCTGGGCGCGTGGTGCGCTCAACGGCAAGGTCGGCGGAGCCTTCACGGCGAGCGCGACCCAACATGGCGGTCAGGAAACTACGCTGTTCTCGATCATTACCAACCTGCTGCACTTCGGCATGACTATCGTCGGCCTGCCTTACAGCCACCAGGGCCAGATGAGAGTTTCAGAAGTGGTGGGCGGAGCCCCTTATGGCGCGACGACCATCACGGGCGGTGACGGCTCGCGTCAGCCCAGTGACATCGAGCTGGACGGTGCCCGCCACCAAGGCGAGCTGATCGCCAAAACAGCTATCAAGCTGTTCGGCTGACCGCTCCGGGCTTGCCCTCTGACAAGCCCCTCCTTTCTCCTGGATACGAGCAACATCATGACCGCCGAACAGCTGCTGCGCCTGCATTTCGAAACCTTTGTTGATGACCCTGAACGCTGGAAAACCCTGATCACTGACGACCTGGTGTGGGAGCTGCCATTTGCGCCCGCACTCGGGCATCCAGCGCGCCTCGAAGGGCGCGATCAGGTGCTTGGTCATGTGGGCTGGTTCATCAGTGCGGTGGAGAGCTTCCGCTTCTTTGACTTACGAATTCACCCCGGCGTGAGCCCGCTTGAGGCCAGCGCCGAGGTTAAGGCCGAGGGCCTCATCAAACCGACCGGACGCATCTACGAGCAGGAGTACGTGCTGTTCGTACGCGTCGAGAACGGTAAGCTCGCGTTTATCCGCGAATACTTCGACCCGGTCCGGGCTGCCCTTGCCCTGGATGCGCCGATCCCTGCGTTGGCCGGCTGATCCGCAGCGCTACCCTGCTCAAAGCCGCCGAGGCTGCGTTACCCTATCTACACCAGCCCTCGCCATAGGGCTCTGTCGATGGAGTCTCCTGTGCGCCAAGTAGATCCTCAGAACCTCCCTGCAAGCGATGCTCAGCGCATCACGGGCGAATCGATGCTGCATTACCTGCCATGTACGCTGCAGGGCTTGCCGCCGCGTCCGCAGATGCAGGACGTGGTGGTGCTGCGGTTTAGTCATCGCAGCATCGTCGAGCCGATCCTGGTGCCCGCGGTGGTCGAGCCGCTTCTAGTGTGGGTGCTAGCGGGCGCGGCTCGAGTCGAGGAGCGCGCCCTAGGCGGCGAATGGGAGGCGTCCGATATAAAGGCCGGTGACTTCTTTCTCACAAACACTGGCGAGCCCTACGAGATGCGCTGGCAAACACAAGGCTGCGACATCTTCGAGGTGATGCACCTGTACCTCGGCCTGCCGCTGATCGACCAGGCAGCTCGCGACGTACTGGGCGATCAGGCCGACCCGGTAACCTTTCTCGATATTTCCGGCGCGCAGGATGATCGGATCAGCCTCATGTTGGAGCATCTGCGCCAAGAGCTCCTCGACGAGCGCCAGCCCAGCCCCTTGTTTGCTCACAGCCTGGCTCAGGCGCTCGCCGTGCATCTGGTGCGCCGTTACCTTGATCCGCGCCGCGGCGCCCGGCGCAGCAATGCGTTGCAGGCCTACAAGTTGCGGCGCGTCATCGAGGCGATGAACGAAGGTCTGGCCGAAGACTTCAGTCTCGCCAATCTTGCCCGGGTTGCCGGGTTGAGCGAGTACCACTTCAGTCGGATATTCAAACGCGCCACCGGGCTGTCGCCTTCTCAGTACTTCATCCGTTTGCGTATGAGCCGCGCCCGGCATCTGTTGCTGGAGACGGACCGCAGCATCATTGATGTCGGATTAGAGGTTGGCTACTCGAGCCCCAGCCATTTCTCCCAGGTGTTTCGCCGCGAGGTGGGCGTCACGCCCAGCATCTATAGGCACGCGTGACGGCCGCCTCAGAGATTCTGCGGTTTAAAGAGCTCGCTCATATCGATCACCCGGCCTGCCACGCGGAATCGGCCCTGCCCGATGTAATGCAAGGTAGCCGGCTCTCTGACGTCGGTGGCGACATGGCCTTTCACCACCTCCCAGATGAAAAGGCCGTAGGCGTCGATCTGACTATCATCGGCCAGGCGGCATTCAAAGTTTGCATAGCACTCCTCGATCAAGGGTGCCTGCACTCGACTGGCACGCGCAGCGGTTAACCCGCATGCCTCGAACTTATCCACCGAGCGTCCTGAACTGTTGCCGATCGCGACGACAGCATCGACGTTGGCCGCGGTGGGGATGTTGATCACGCATTCCCGGCTGCGGCGGATCGTCTCGTAGCTGTGGTTTCCCTCCCAGATATAGCAGCCGAATAGCGCCGGGCTGAACTGCATCATCATGTGCCAGCCCATGGTCATAATGTTGGTTTCGCCTTGCCAACATGAGCTGACAAGCACTATCGGGCCGGTCTCAAGATGCTGACGGGTCTCGGCTAGGGGGAAGTCGAACTTGTCGTAGCGGTGCATGGCGGCATCCTCATGGTTGAAAGATGAGGTCAGCGTCTCGCAAGCGCAGCGCTGCGTCTGTTGCGAGCCTGTCGAAGATGTCGCGAATTTGCGCTGAGACAAATGGCAGCTTCAGTCCGTGTGATCACGGCTGCGCCTAGAGCGAAAAGCTTGCCAGACAGTTGGTAAATTCGAGACGTGAAAAAGCCGGGCATCGCCCGGCTTGATCGACTGTTGCGCCAGCTCAGAGGCTGGCGTCGAGTACCAGCTTGCCGCGTATGTGTCGCCCCGAACTTTTACGCAATGCCCCTTCAGCCTGGGATAAGGGCAGCACTTGCACCTCGATCACCAGCTCGCCGGTCTCAAACAGCGCGGCGATTTTCTCGAGCTGTGTGCCATCGGATCGCGTGGCGAAATGCTTACCGGTTGCGCCGGCGGCTTCTGCCTGTTTGACGTCCGGCGGGCTCACAGGGGACACCAATACACCGCCAGGCTTGAGCACCGACCACGAGCGAGTTTGAGTGTCGCCGCCGACCAGATCCAGCACCACATCGACCGGCTCGACAACAGTCTCGAACCGGGTCTGGTTGTAGTCGATTACTTCTGACGCCCCCAGCTCACGCAGGTAATCATGGTTGCCGGCCGAGGCAGTGGCGACTACGGAGGCGCCAGCAATGCGTGCCATCTGCACTGCCATGCTGCCGACTCCGCCCGCGGCGCCATGAATCAGCACCCGCTGGCCCGCCTTAATTTGCGCATGTTCATGCAGCGCCTGCCAAGCAGTAAGAGCAACCGCCGGTACACCGCCTGCGTGCAACGCCGGCAAGCGGCTCGGCCGATGGGCAAGACGATCTGCGCCGGCCACCACCTCAGTCGCGTAGCCGCCGACGATATTGATGAAACCAAACACCTCATCACCCACCGAAAATCTGCTGACACCCTTACCCAGCGCTGCCACGCGACCGGCCACTTCGACGCCCGGTGTATAGGGCAGCTGTAGCGGAATGAAGGCTTTCATCGCACCGGATAGCACCTTCCAGTCGATCGGGTTCACCCCGCTGCCGGTCACCTCGATCAACACCTCTCCATTGCCCGGCACTGGCGATTGCAACTCCTCGAACACGAAGCCTTCAGGCTGCCCGTATTGCGTTACGCGAATCGCTTTCATCTCTCACCTCGAATTTAGTGTGTGTTGCTTGAGCGAACCGGCGGCTTGTGCCGGCCAGAATCGGAAGGGATTCAGCTGCGACGCGCATCCAGGCTGAAACGTCCGGCACCGAAAGCGACGACGTGCATCAGACCGCCCGCCATGGCGATGTTCTTGAAAAAGTGGATGAACTGGTTCTGGTCGCCCAGCTGGCTGTGGAACGCCAGTGCGGTGACCACGCTGAATACGGCGAGCCCTGCCGCTACCAGGCGGGTGCGATAGCCCAGGATAAGCGCAGCGCCACCGGCTACTTCCAGCAGAATGGCGATCGCCAGTGCGAGGGTCGGGAACGGCAATCCGACGGCGTTGATGTAGCCGATCATTCCCTCCGCTGCGCTGATCTTGCTGACGCCCGAGAGCAGAAAAATAGCGCTTAAAAACACGCGTCCGGTTAGTGAGGCCGACGCGGAGAGCGTGTCAATGGTGATGGCGTTGGTGCGGGGAGTGCTGCTGGTGTTTGCGATTGCTTGAGTCATGGCTGTTGCTCTTTGAAGGACTCACCACCTTGGTGAGCCGCATTGAGGAGAATTCTGCGCCAAGTCTTCTTGTCCAAATAGCCGGCCAATATCGAAGGTTTTGTTCGAATAAATAGATCGTAAAATGCAGGGCTGCCTTGCTGGGCGGGTCGTCAACTTCAAAAGGCTCCCTAAAAAACTACTCCGGGTCTTCCTGGCAGTCTTCACCGAGATGCAAAAAGCACCCGACACGAATTGGATGTGTCCTTTCCGTCATGTAGAAAGAGGAAAGAGTCGTCGTTGGATGCGGTGGTTGCTATCCGACCTAAAGCAGCCAGTCATAGGCGATACAGCGGTCAGATTTAAGCTTTAGGTATTCGGGCTTAAGTCTCCTCCCGATAGAGAACCATGCCTGCATGGTAGAGGACCCCATCGCGAAACTCACCGTCCGCGGTGAAGCCGGTATCGTCCACATACTCGATGTGGTTGCCTTCGAGCCAATAGCGCCCCTAGTAGGCACTTTTCTTGTTACCACGGGCCTCGTCATAGCGCCCGCCGGTCAGCAGTTCATGCCGTATGCGGCCATCCGCAGTAACCCACATGCCGACATACTTGTTTTGATTACCTGAGGGGTTCGCCATGTCGTTGCTCCTTGGTTTAGTTAAGGCGCCGCTCGCTTCGCAAAACGTTCGGCAGGGCAGGTAGTCGCACTAACGACGCGAGGCTGGCCCGATGGTCAGCCTCGCAATTGCGCATCCCGTCAAAAAGGGCTCGCGGTTGGCCGTACGATCAGCTCGCTTACATCTACTTCCGCGGGCTGCTCCACTGCGTAGGCAATGGCCCGCGCAATGGCATCGGCAGGAATGGCGATCTTGCGGAACTCCACCATTTCAGCACGACCTCCTTCATCGGAAATGCTCTCTGCCAGCTCGGACTCGGTCACCCCAGGCGCGATAACGGTGACCCGAATGTCGCCGCCCACTTCCTGGCGAAGGCCTTCCGAAATTGCTCGCACGGCGTACTTGGTTGCGCAGTAAACGGCCGCCGTCGGGCTAACCGCATATGCGCCAATCGAGGCAATGTTGATGATCTGCCCAGTTCTCTGCGTCTGCATCAGCGGAAGGGTCGCTGCGATACCGTGCAGCACTCCACGGATATTCACGTCGATCATGCGATCCCACTCATCGACCTTGAGCGCTTCAAGCTTGGAAAGCGGCATCACACCGGCGTTGTTTACCAGCACATCGACTCGACCGAAGCGGGTAACGGTGAAGTCAATGAAGTCCTGGACGTCTTGTCTATCGGTGACGTCGAGTGCACGGAACTCTGCGCTACCGCCGGAGCCTCGGATATCGCCGGCAATCTTTTCAAGACGCTCGGTACGCCGAGCGCCGAGTACCACCTTGGCACCGCGACTGGCCAGTAGTCGTGCGGTAGCTTCACCAATACCGCTGCTGGCGCCAGTTATTACGATGACTTTGCCTTCAATGTTCATCATGTTCGATTCCTCTTATGTTCACCCCGCAGTGGGTATGGACATAAGGTTAGGGGCGGGGGCCGAGGAAGCAGTAATCGATTCCTGTGAAATAACTGCCTATTTCTGCCTCAGCTATTGATATTGGTTTACTAGCTCATAGGGCTTCTGTTCTCGTGCAATCTTCAGCGCTCTGGCCCACCAGTTGAGCTGGACTAGCATTCTCGCCATGGGAAGTCTTGCCTGATCTTGCAGGCGCAAGACCCCACACTCATCGAAGAGCGTCCAGGGACTGGGAAATGTCACGAAGCTGCAGATGGGTACCGCGTGTTGCCCCGCCACTACTTGGCGAAGCTGCCCGATAGCGTTCATTCCGCCCGACTCGCCGCCGTACCCGATGAATGCCACCGGCCTGGCCTGCAAACGAATTGCTACCTTGTCGATGATTGCTTTCAATTTCGCGGAATACCCGTTGCTCCGCTCCGAAGCAAGGATCAGGAAAGCATCAGCTCTGGCAAGGTGACGCAAGATTTCTCGTCGCTGAGGTTGATCGTCATCAAGAGGGCCACCCACAAGGTGGGTCGGCTCAAGTAGACAGCACTCGAACTCGGCGCGCTGAGCTATAACTTCCGTGGCCCACGTCACCAGCGCAGGACCGATCTCCTCTTCATCCTTGCCGTCGTAGATCAGGATCAGTTTGACCTTGCTGTTCATCTCATCCTCCAGACTGGACATCTATAGCGGTGGCACGCCTGTTGCTGAGTTTCGAGGCTCAACTCGGGCTCTGGAGAACAGAATAAGAGTGGGGTTTCGGCAGATATAGCCGGTCCTCAGGCATACAACTTGTGACTTGAATTCAAATGAGACGACTAGACATAAACTGCTTTGCCGAGATGAGCGTATTCGTCAGGGTTGTCGAGGACGGTGGATATACAGCTGCAGCTAAGAGTTGCGCGATGAGCCCCTCCGCGGTGAGCAAGCTGATCTCTCGGCTGGAGAATAGGCTGGGCACCCGCTTGCTCAATCGTTCGACGCGACGACAGCTGCTTACTCCCGAAGGGACGGCTTTCTATGAGCGCACTCTGACCATCCTGGCTGCTCTCGATGAGGCTGAGCAGGAAGCAGCCGCCAGCTCGGCACCACAGGGAACCGTGCGGGTAAACTGCAACGTGGACATAGGGCGCTTGTACCTATTGCCGCTGTTAAACGAGTTCCTCGGCTACCACCCTGGGGTGTCGGTAGAGATTTTCCTCAGTGATGAGGTGGTTGATCTCATCAGCTCGCGGGCAGACGTAGCGATCCGCAGCGGGCCGCTCAAGAGTTCCAACCTCGTGGCCAGGCGCCTAGGTGAGACTCGAACTCTTATCGTGGCGTCACCGGCCTATCTCGAAACGCATGGCACTCCGACGTTGCCCTCGGATCTCGCGTCTCACAACTGCCTGGGATTCACATTCAACCAACCAAATATGGAGTGGGGCTTCGTGGATGGGGACGGCCAGCCGTTTTCTATACCCGTGACCGGAAACACTCGAGCCAGCGATGGCCATGGTGTGAGGAGCCTGGCGATCCTCGGGCTTGGCCTTGCACGCGTAGGTTTCTGCCAGGTTGAGCAGGACTTAGCCGCCGGGCAGCTCCTGCCGATCCTGGAGGATTTCATGCCCACGGGGAAAACTGAGGTGCATGCGGTTTACGTCGGGCAGGGCGGTCGGTTGCCCACACGCGTCAGGGTTTTCATGGATTTCCTTGCGGCGAACCTTAAGATCAATTGACCGGGCAGGCAGCAGCGCTGCCGGGCGAAGTCAGTTCAGGTGGCACTCATGGAGTCTATCTGAGCGCCAAAACCCCAACATCGCAGGCAAGTCTGCAAAAGCCCTCTCCGTATTGCGAGACAGTGAATCCGTCGAAACAACAGCGCCCAAGGTTGCTGGGCCGCGAATTTCTCACTGGCTCGTAACGAAAGAGGCCACCATGACTGCTATCAACAACAACCAAATCCGCTGCCACAGTTATTTGGGTGGCATCAGTCCCGAGGCTTTCGAGCCGGCCCCGTTGTTAGGTCGGGAAATGTCTACCGGAGTGGGGGTAGTCCAAAAAAGGTCTTTCAGCGAGAAAGAAACGGTCCTCCTTTGGAGGATTGCTGTCTTCCCCCACTGGCAGCTATTGGCCGATTCTGTTGAAAAAGTCGGCCCTGGGTTCCGCGGCAGAAAATTACACATCTGAGATTGAAATCTTTACTTTTGGCTGAGGCTTCAAGGCTCAGATTTGACATAGCAGCCTGCAAAAATGGCGTTTTCCCCGGTCAATTTCCGGGCAGTTTAAGCGGAGCGACTTTTTCAACACTATCGGCCGATTTCTGCCCGTCGCGAGGGGCTGCAAACGACCCAAAACTGACGGTCGGCTTGGTTCAGATCCAGATTCAGCAAGCCGGTCGCTCGCCCAGCCGCTCTACCAACCTTACGAGATAACCGTCGGCATCCTGGACGATGAATTCTCTCTGGCCTACTTCTACATCTTCAGCCCGATACCAGGTGTCTTTGCATTCTCGGTAGAGTGAAAATCCAGCCTGATCAAGCTTTTGGATGATCGGGGCGACAGCCTCAACATCAATCTGTAGGTTGATGCCTCTTCCAAACGGCTTAGTCAACGGTGCCGTCAGCCATTGACCCGCGTCCGAATCAACCTGTTCAAGCATGACTTGAGCCCCATTCAAATTAAGGTATGCAAATCCATCTTCCGGGCGTTGATAAGCTACTTTGAACCCCAGGCAAGAAACCCAAAAAGCTAAGCTGCTCTCCAGGCTGGTTACCATTAACTCCGGAACCAGTTTGTTACGTTCAAACATAAGATGACTTCCATTTCACAAGGCTCATTTGTGCAGGCGGGCAGGTTCTGCATTTATGACTTCGATGCCGCGACGGGGTCGTGGCGAGCATGATGATGCACGGTCGGGCGGGAATGATCGAGTCGCTTTTTGAGTGGCAGCTTTCGCGCCGAACATCCATCGTCGGACAAGCTACATAGCCAGAAGGAAATCGGCAGACCGGCCGCCTGTCACGCTGCCGCTCACCAGCCTATCGACGCTTAACGGTGCCTGCCGTGCGCAACCAGCACAATTCAAAGCCCAATCAGCGAGGCCAAAGGTGATAGCCAGCGTCCAGTCTCCCCGTCCCGAATCTAACGCAGTGCCACCGACATTTCAGTCCCAAAAAACACCAACGAAACTCTCGATGTTTATTGCGCATAAACACATCCCAAGGCGCATGTTTAAAGACACCCGGCGTTACGTCCTAAAGGCTACGACACCTTGCGTCCCTACTTACGCGTGCGTCAGAATCCGCTGGCTTGTGCGCTTTGCCCTCGGCCTCTATCGTTTACCTGCCACTGCCTATCAGTGGTCGGGTTTAGTCGCCCGGTCGGTTTTAGCAAGGTGCATGAGCGCCATTCAGTCAGGTCATTCTATTCCTGTACTTGATGGTGGTTGTGCGCAGGGCGCCCTTGGGCGCGCCGGGTTTGCTAATTCCACCGGTCGACTAACCTGCGTACAGCCGCCACCCTCTTTTAGTCGAGAGCGGTTGTGGCCCCAACTCTGGAATTAGACATATGTTCAAGGTTACCCCCAACCCCCCGGATATCGATCCAGTACCCTACGACGCCTCTCTCGATCCTAAGAAGCTAAAAGAGGCGGCAGACCGCGCACTCAGCTACTACCTCAACCCCGGGGCGCCGAAAACGCAGATACCGCCCCGCAAGTCCGGCAACATCTTCCTCATCGACCCAACGGTGGATGACGAAACGCTGCTCGTCCACGCCTGCGAATCGCTGGCGTCGGCCAGCGATATGGCCAGTGATATCGCCGGCGCAATGGAAGGCTCGCAGCGCAACACGATGATGGTGCTGCAACAGGTGATCATGTTGAGTGAGTTAGCGGTGAATCGCGTACTGGATAATCAGCAGTTACCTGGGTAGTCGCCAGGTACGTTGTGAGGGCGCCTGCGCCCTCACAGCATTGATTTTGCCTACAGCCAAGCGGGAACCATCCACTATCCACAACTGTGTAGATCGGAAATAGTGCTCCGCAGACGGACTATAGGAAATGAGCGACTGACGTCCGACAGATTTTGCTGGCTTCGTTTCACTGACTCAGCAGGGCCCCCGACCTGGGAGGAGAAAAAGACATGTCCACACATCGAAGTTATCCATCAAGCATCGAGCAATTACATCGTGAGGTGGAGGCGTTAGCTGAAGAAATGAGGCGCCCGACCCCGACCACATTCCGCGTTACGTGGCTGCCGTTCAGCATCGGTGCTGCGTTCGCTCTGACTGTGTTTGTCGTCGTCGCTTTTGTCGCTAAGCATGTTTGATGCTCTATCGGGCGTGAAATGGCGACATATTTATTTGGCCCGCACACGGGAAGCCACCTACCTACGCTCGAAGATCCCCTCACACGTCCCCAAACATCAGCCATAAAAAAACCGGCCACCAAGAGCCGGTTTTTTTATCCCCCGTCAAATCACACGACGTGAGACCAGAATTCGATTGGAGCGGGTGAAGGGAATCGAACCCTCGTTATCAGCTTGGGAAGCTGGAGTAATGCCATTATACGACACCCGCTCAGAGCGGCTGACTTTGTACCAGATGTGGCCAGGGATTTGAAGTTTTTCTTTACGGACGGTGAAGTTAACCGTCTACGCAAGCCTCAAACCAGAGCGGTCGTTCGCGGGCAAACCCCGTTGCTGAAAGCGCAGGGCGGGGCTTGCTCGCGAAGACTCGGTTCAGATGGCCGGTGCATGGTAACCCTGCACGTAGCTGTAGCGCGGTCGGCTTTCGTGCTGGGTGGGTTTGAGGAAACCCAGCAAGGCGTCACGGCTGTCGCGGCAGGCGGCTTTGTGTTCCATGTCCAGGAAGTGCCCGGTGGCTTGCAGCGTGCTGAAGCTGCTGTGCTGCACGTGGTTGGCGAAGACCTTGGCATCTTCGGCGGCGGTGTATTCGTCCCATTCGCCGTTCAGGAACAGCACCGGCACGTTGATTTTTTTCGCCGCATTGACGTAGCACAACCGATCGCTGTGGAGCACGTCGCTGATGTGGAAGTGCATCTGCCCGTATTCATGCTCGGCCAGGCTGCTGACGTGGCGATAGTTGAAACGTTTGAACAGCGGCGGCAGGTGCTTGCCGATGGTGCTGTTGACCAGGTGGCCCACGCGGTGGCCGTCCAGGCTTCCCAGGTAATCGACACCGCGTTCCAGGTAGTCGCGCATCGGTGCATTGAGCACCGGCGAGAATGAGCTGATCACCGCTTTTTCGATGCGCCGTGGACGTTGGGCCAGGGCGGTGAGGGTGGCGGCGCCGCCCCAGGAAAAAGACAGCACATGCTCAGCGGCGAAGTGATCGATCAGTTCCAGGAGGATCTGGCCTTCGATCTCTTTGGTCAGCATTTTCTCATGGCGGTTGTGGGGCTTGGACTTGCCCGCGTAGGGCTGGTCGTACAGCACGACGTTGAATTGCGGGTAGAGGTTTTTGGCGGTCTGAGCAAACGAGGCGGTGGTGGCCATCGAGCCGTTGACCAGGATAATGGTCTTTTGCGCGGCGTCTGCGCGATAGAACTCCGTGTAAACCCGATACTGACCCTGTATATCCAGCACAGCGATTTCTGGCCTCATGTCATAAGACTCCTGGCAAGCGGGTATGCGCGCAATGAGATTGCACGAGCAATGTGACAGGTAGGCATACGCCTGGAAGAGAAGGCCCATGTCGATCCGCGCAAGCTGGTCGACGGGTGTTGTTATAGGCGGGCAGTTTGTCGGCTGTTAAGAAGAAGCCTGAGGGCTCCGGCCGGCAAAAAGTTTCTTGGAAGTATGTGGTGACTCATCGGTCACATTTCGGCCGACGGTTTGATTCAAGCAGCGGACCGGCTGTCGCGCAAGTGTTGTTTGACAATTGCCCGACACTTCTGCCGAGCGGTCATACGATCAGATCAGCTGGATCTCTTCAGGGCTCAGGGCGCGGTATTGGCCCGGCTCAAGTTCGGCGTCCAGCAGCAACGGGCCCATGCGTTCGCGGTGCAGGCGCAGTACCTTGTTATTGAAGTGGCCG
The DNA here is from genome assembly GCF_039581215.1 of Pseudomonas halotolerans. Lineage (NCBI taxonomy): Bacteria > Pseudomonadati > Pseudomonadota > Gammaproteobacteria > Pseudomonadales > Pseudomonadaceae > Pseudomonas > Pseudomonas halotolerans. Next base: position 105,154 of record NZ_JBCNTJ010000008.1, on the reverse strand, counting down.
AACATGCGTTTGACCTGGTGATAGCGGCCTTCAACGATGCTCAGTCGCGCCGATCTTGGCCCCAGCAACGTCAGCTCAGCTGGCTGGGTCGTCAGGTCTTCGAAGGCGAAGTACAAGCCGTGGGCGAAGGTGATGGCGTACTCGGCGGTGATGGTTTGCTCGGTTTCGACGTAATAGACCTTGGGCAGTTTGGTTTGCGGCTGGGTCAGGCGCCGCGACCAGCTGCCGTCGTTGGTGATCAGCATCAGCCCGGTGGTGTTGAAGTCCAGTCGCCCGGCGATGTGCAGGTCGTCCTTGTCTGGCTCGTCCAGCAGGTCCAGCACGGTAGGGTGTTGCGGATCGCGGGTGGCGCTGACGCAACCGGGCGGTTTGTGCAGCATGAAGTAGCGCGCAGGGCGGCCCCCTTGCAGCACCTCATCGTCGATTTCGACTCGGCTGAATTCACGTACCTGCGCATGGGGATCGTTGACGATCTGGCCGTCGATCCGTACTCGGCGTTCCACCAGCAACAGGCGGACCTGCTGGCGATTGAAACGGGGTAGGTTGCTTAAAAAACGGTCAACGCGCATGGGTGGGCAGCGGAGGAGAAAGGACGCGCATCTTACCCAATCGACTGTTCCTTGGCTTGTAACTGCTCCAATACCTGGGCGCAGCGCGGGCACAGGCAGGATTGATTGCGCAGCTCGACCGGCAATGCTTCAAGCACGGCCGGGTCGATGCTCACGCCGTAACACCAGCAGGCACGGTCGGCGGTTCGCGGGTCGGCCAGGGTGCAGTCATTGCTGGCGCCGCAGGCCGGGCACAGGTCAGGTTTATTCATAGCTGGAGTGAGGCATCTGTACACAGGTTCGGTTGTTTCCGGTTTGCCGGGCGCGTTGCAGTGCATGATCGGTCCGCGACAGCAGGCTGTGCAAGGTGTCTTCGTCCTGCAAGGTGGTGAGGCCGATGCTGACGGTGACTCGTAGTTCTTTGCCGCTGCAGAAATAACGCTGTTGTTCGATCCGTTGACGAATTTTCTCGGCGATCTTCAGACCGTTCTGCCCGTCGGTGTCCTTGAGCAGCACAATAAAAGCCTCGCCACTCCAGCGACACACAATGTCCGAATGCCGCAGGCTGTCGGTCAAGTCGCGAGCGAACCCGGTCAACAACTGGTCGCTGGCGATGTGACCATGGGTGGCGTCCAGCCGCTTGAACTCGTCCAGCTCCAGCAGCAGCGCCGCCAGGGGCTTGGGTTCACGTTGGGCTTCATGCAGGGCTTGCACGGCCAGCAGATCGAAGCCGCGCCGGTTCGGCAGTTCGGTCAGGCTGTCGAGGGTGGCTTGGGCGTCGATACGGTGTTGGTAGCGGTCGATCAGGCGATAGAGGATGACCAGGACAGTCAGCGTCACGAGTGCGCCGATCAGCAGGTTCAAGTACAGCGTCTTGAGGAGGGTGTCGCGTATGGAGGCATGGGCCGCGTAATAGCCCAGCAATGCAATGGCCAGGAAACCTGTAACGAGCAGCGCCACCACGGCCAGGAGCGGCTTGCGCTGGGAATACAACGGCGAACGGAGCGACATGGCGATTCCCTTGGCGCAGACCCAATGAAGTCAGTTTAGTGGCCTTGTGGGAAAAGGTGCTCGGATTTGCAGGTTTGTAACATTGTGGCGAGGGGATTTATCCCCGCTGGGCCGCGAAGCGGCCCCAATGCACTTTTGTCTGATATACCGCGTTGACAGGTTTTAGGGCCGCTTCGCGGCCCAGCGGGGCGGTGCGACGTTTCGATAAATCCCCTCGCCACAGGGTTATGTTTATTGGTGGGTATTAAGGTAAGCCCGCCACCCGCCCAAATGACTGATGTCCTGCGCCCCCGCCAAACCATACGGCTCGCAAATGAATCCGCTTTCCCAGCGACCGTCGGCCAGTTGTACCTTGCCCAGCCCAAGCGGCGCGGGGATGCCGGTCAGGAACGAGCCGAGTTCACTGCTCGGCAGCTCCCACACCTCCACCTCAATCGCCACACCACCCTCACTGACCCGCAGCATGCCGGGGCGCAGAGGCGGGCCACCGGCCAGTGCGTAGAGACGGTAATCGGCTGAGCTGTGGGTGGCCTCGATCAAACGCGCACCGCGTTGCTGGAGCTGCCAGTTTAGCGCCAAGCCGTCCAGATGCGCCCCGCACACCACCAGCCGCGCCCGGTCATGGCGAGCCGGGTTGGCCGGCGCTGGCACGGCCGGCTCTTGCTGGCGCTGCAAGGCATCGGCCACGCTTAACAGGTATTGATCGGTGAAGGCCCGACCGAACAGTGTCACGCCCCAGGGCAAGCCGTTGGCCATGAACGCGCTGGGAACGGCGACGGCGGCGTAGTCCAGCAGGTTCATGAAGTTGGTGTAGTAGCCCAGCTCCGAGTTGCGCAGCACCGGTTCGGCGGCCAGTTCGGCGAGGGTCACCGGGCGGCCGATGGTTGGGGTGAGCACGCAATCGAGCGTTTCCATGACGCGATCGCATTGGGCTTTGAGCACTTGCAAACGGTACTGGGCACGGAAGGTTTGTACGCCATCCACGGTAGGCGCTTTCGCCAATACGGCGCGGATAACCGGCAGTACGGCGTCGGGCTCGCGCTCCATCAACTCCCCGGCAACGCTGTAGCGCTCGGCCACCCACGGCCCTTCATACAGTAGCCGGGCGGCCTCTAGAAACGGCGACAGGTCCAGTTCCACCGCTTCGCCGCCCAGGCCCTTGAGTCGCTCGATGGCCTCTTGAAACAGCCATGGACCTTCGTGGCAGCCAAAAAAAGCCAGGTCTTGTGGACGAGGCACGCCGAAGCGAAAGCGTCGCGGCGCGCCGAACGCGGAGCCGTCGTTCCACAGCGGATTGCGGCGGCTGTACTCGTCGCGTGGGTCGAGGCGGGCGGTCAGCGCCAGTAATTGACTGGCCTCCCGCGCCGTTGCGGTGAAGGTCGTGACGCAATCCAGCGTGCGACAGGCCGGCACCACACCCGCCGTGGAAATCAAACCCTTGGTGGCTTTCAATCCCAGCAGATTGTTCAGCGCCGCCGGCACCCGACCTGAACCCGCGGTGTCGGTGCCCAGGGCAAAACTGGCCACACCCAGGGCCACCGCCAGTGATGAACCAGCGCTTGACCCGCCGGCCGGATAGTCGGGCAGCACGCTATTGCGACAGGCACCGTAAGGCGAGCGGGTGCCGTTGAGCCCAGTGGCGAACTGGTCGAGATTGGTCTTGCCCAGAGGAATCGCGCCCAAGGCCAGTAGCTGCTCGACAACGGTGGCCGAACGTTGCGGCACGTAGCTGAACGCCGGGCAGGCGGCCGTGGTGGGAATGCCAGCCAGGTCGATGTTGTCCTTGATCGCGAACGGCACGCCATACAACGGCAGGTTTTGCAGATCCTGGCCCTCCAGTGCGACGAGGTAAGGTTCCAGTTCCTCGGGCGTGAGCAGGTGGATGAACAGGTGATAATCAGGGTTCAGCGCCGCGGCTTTTTCCCGCAGGCTCAACAGTAAATTCCGGGGTGTAAGTTCGCCGCTGCGGTAGGCGTCACGCAGATCGTCCAGGCGTAAAGACAGGTTCATGGCATTCATCCTTTGCTTGAGTTCAGTCACGTTCCAGCACCACCACACGTTGTCCGGCGCGCACCGCCGAGCCGGGCTGTACACGAATCTGGCGCACCACTCCGCAGACGGGGGCGAGCACCGGGATTTCCATCTTCATCGACTCCAGAATCACCAGCACATCGCCGACCGCAACGCGTGCGCCAACCTCTACCTGGACCTGCCAGAGATTGCCGGCGAGGTGGCTGTCGACGCTGAGCTGATCCTCGCTCAGCAGCGAATCTTCGCTGGGCGCGGGTGCCGGGTCTTCGCTGTCAAAGTGTGCCTGGCCACTGGCGATCCAGCGCTCGCGCTCGGCATTGAAGGCGCCTTGTTGCTGCGCTCGGAACGCGGCGATGCTGTCGGCTTCCTGCGCCAGAAAGCGCTGATAATCGGCGAGGTTGAGCTGGCTGTGTTCGATGTCCAGGTCGAAGCGGCCCAGGGGGAAGTCTCGGCGGATGCGCAGCAGTTCATCGGCGCTGACCGGGTAGAAGCGGATCTGGTCGAAAAACCGCAGCAGCCAGGGTTTGCCGTCGAATGCGGCGACCTCGCGATAACGATTCCACATCTGCAACGTACGCCCGACGAATTGATATCCGCCTGGGCCCTCCATGCCGTACACGCACATGTACGCGCCGCCGATGCCCACCGAGTTTTCCGCAGTCCAGGTGCGGGCCGGATTGTATTTGGTGGTCACCAGCCGATGCCGAGGGTCCAGTGGCGTGGCGACGGGCGCGCCGAGGTAGACATCCCCGAGGCCCATCACCAGGTAGCTGGCGTCGAACACCGTGCGCTGCACCTCGTCGAGATTGGGCAAGTCGTTGATGCGCCGAATGAACTCCAGGTTGCTCGGGCACCAGGGCGCGTCCTTGCGCACCGTGGTCATGTATTTTTCGATGGCCAATTGGCAGGCCGGATCGTCCCAGGACAGCGGCAAGTGCACGATGCGTGACGGCACCTGCAGATCCTGCGCGGCGCACACCGCGTCCCACTCTCCGCTGAGGATCTGCAGTAGCTCGGGCAGCGGCAGTTGTTCGGGTTGGTAATGCACTTGCAGCGAGCGAATGCCCGGCGTCAGATCGATCACGCCGCGCATCTTTTTGTGCTCCAACGCCTGCATCAAGGCGTGGGCGCGAAAGCGCAGCACAAGGTCCAGTTCGGGAGCGCCTATCTCCAGCAACAGGTGCGTGTCGCCGGCCAATCTCGCCACCAGCCGGGTATCGCCCAGACCAATATCCAACACCACCGGCGACATCAATGTTTGTGTATCCCCAACACCTGTGGCGAGCGAGCTTGCTCGCGCTGGGGCGCGTAGCGGCCCCAACCCTTCAGGGACAGGATCATTGTCTGGCGAGCGCTGCGCACTCGAGCGGGAGCAAGCTCCCTCGCCACAAGGGAAGTGTGTCGCCAGTGATCGGGCGGTCTTCAGGTCCACCGGCACAAACCGCACCCTGTCCCCGGCCTTGAGTTGCCCCAGTTGCCAAAGATCCGCCTCGATCACCGTCACCGGGCAGACGAAGCCACCCAGGCTCGGGCCATCGGGGCCGAGGATGACGGGCATGTCGCCGGTGAAGTCCACGGCGCCGATGGCGTACGGGTTGTCATGGATATTGGAAGGGTGCAGGCCGGCCTCGCCACCGTCGGCGCGCACCCATTCGGGTTTCGGCCCGATCAGGCGCACACCGGTGCGGCTGGAGTTGAAATGCACTTCCCAGGACGTGTCGAAGAAGGTCTGAATGTAGCGCTCGGTGAAGTATTCCGGCGCACCATGCGGGCCGTAGATCACGCGGATCTGCCGCACGTCGGGCAGCTCCAGAGTGGGTTCGCTCGTGTGCGCCACGCTCGCGCGCTCATCCAGGGGCGCCAGGTGCAGCACGTCACCGGTACACAAGGCCCGGCCACCATGGCCACCGAACTGGCCGAGGGTGAAGGTGCTTTTGCTGCCCAGGTAATCCGGCACTTGCACGCCGCCTTGCAGGCACAAGTAACTGCGCGCCCCGGCGCCGGAAATGCTGCCGATCGCCAGCGTTGAACCGGCAGGAATCGACAGGGCAGTGTTCATCGGCACGGCTTCGCCATCAAGGGTCAGCGCAATCACCGCGCCGGTCACGGCCACCCGGGCATTGCAATTGAAACGCAGCAGGGGCCCGCTCATGGTGATTTCCAGCGCCGCAGCGCCTTCTTCATTGCCCAGCAGGCGATTGCCCTGGCGCAGCGAGCGACTGTCCATCGGCCCCGATGGCGGAACACCCACCGCCCAATAACCGAGTCGGCCGGGATAGTCCTGGATGCTGGTCTGGGTCCCAGGGCTGAGCACTTCAAAGGTGTTGGCGCGATAGACCAGCGCCTCCAGGCAGCGCGTCCAGGGCTGGCCGCTGGCAAAGGGTGCATCCAGGAGAATCTGTTGCAGGTAGTCGCGGTTGCTTTCCACGCCGTACAGCAGGCTTTCATTCAGCGCCTGATGCAAGCCCAGGCGCGCTTCTTCGCGGGTCGGCGCCCAACGAATGACTTTGGCGATCATCGGGTCGAAGTAGGGCGGAATTTGGCAACCGGCCTCGACCCAGGTGTCGACGCGCAGGTGTTTGCCGTCGGCTGGCGGGAATTGCACAGCCGTCAGCAGCCCCGGGCTTGGCTGGAAATCCCGGCCTGGATCTTCGGCATACACGCGCGCCTGGATCGCATGGCCCTGGGCGTGCAAACCCTGGCTCAGCTCGTTCAGAGGAGGCAGTTCTCCGGCGGCCAATTGCACCATCCAGCGCACCAGGTCCACGTTCCACACTTGTTCGGTGACGCCATGCTCCACTTGCAGACGGGTGTTCACTTCCAGAAAGTAAAAGCGTCCGGCGTCACTGTCGAACACGAACTCCACCGTGCCGGCGCTGCGGTAGTTGACCGCCTGGGCCAGTTGGATCGCCGCTGCGCAGAGCTCCTCGGCCATCCCTTCGGGCAGGTTGGGCGCGGGGGTTTCTTCGATGACTTTCTGGTTGCGCCGCTGCACCGAGCAGTCGCGTACACCCAGCGCGATCACCTGGCCCTGGCCGTCGCCAAATACCTGAACCTCAAGATGCCGGGCGCGTTCGATGTACTGCTCGATGAACACGCCGGCATCGCTGAAGTTGTTCTGGCCCAAGCGCTTGACCGCTTCGAATGACTCGCTCAACTCGGCGGCATTGCGACAGACACGCATGCCGATGCCACCGCCCCCGGCGGTGCTTTTGAGCATCACTGGATAGCCGACCTGGGTGGCGGCCAGCAGCGCGGCGTCGAGGCTGTCGAGCAGTTCGGTGCCTTCGAGCAGTGGCACGCCGTGGCGGCGAGCCAGGTCACGGGCGGTGTGCTTGAGGCCGAACACGCGCAGTTGCTCTGGCGTCGGGCCGATGAAAGCGATGCCGGCGGCTTCGCAGGCCTGCGCGAAAGCGGCGTTTTCCGAGAGAAAGCCGTAGCCGGGATGGATCGCCGTCGCGCCGCTGCTTTTGGCGATTGCCAGGAGCTTGTCCACGGCCAGATACGTAGCGGCCGCCGCGCCTTCACCCAGGCAGTGGGCTTCGTCGGCCTGCAGGATGTGCAAGCTGGCCGCATCGGCTTGGGAATACACCGCAACGCCTTGGACCTTCAGTTCGCCCAGGGTCCGCAGGATCCGGCAGGCGATGGCGCCACGGTTGGCGATGAGGATTTTTTTGAACATGGCGTAACCCCCTCAGGCATGCATGTCTGCCTGAACTGGGATGCGGGCCGTCCCGCAGTTTTCGATGGCCGCCGGGGTCGTCCCCGAGGGCGAAATAATCAACCTTAAAAACACCGCCAATCCCTGTGGGAGCGGGCTTGCTCGCGAAAGCGGTGTGTCATTGAGCATCAATGTCACTGTCAGACCGCCTTCGCGAGCAAGCCCGCTCCCACAGGGGGGCGTCTGGTAACCGCTATTTAATGCACTGCCCCGACCGGCTCTGGCACAGCACAAACAGCCAGCGTCGCAGGCGGGCTAACTTCAGTTCCATATCAAAAGCTCCGCTGGCGTGGGGTTGTAGGCGTTGCACGGGTTGTTCAGTTGCGGGCAGTTGGAGATCAGGACGATCACGTCCATCTCGGCCCGCAGATCGACGTATTTGCCGGGTGCCGAAATCCCGTCCTCGAACGTCAGGCCACCGTCGGCGGTGACCGGCACGTTCATGAAGAAGTTGATGTTCGGCCCGATGTCGCCCTTGCCCAGGCGACCGTCGTGGGCGCAGGCCCGCAGGTAGTTGTCGCGGCAGCTGTGCATGTAGCGTTTTTCCAGGGCGTAGCGCACGGTGTTGCTTTCCTGGGCGCAGGCACCGCCGAGGGTGTCGTGGCGCCCGCAGGTGTCTTCAACGATGGTCAGCATGGGGTGGCCGAGGTTGGAATACAGCACGCTGCCGGTGCTCAGGTACACGCTGTTCTGCCGGCGCAGAGTGCGCTGCACGTCGTAGCGTTCCTTGGGGTTGGCCAGGCTGTAGAACAGCGTATCCACCGCCTGGTTGCCTTCCAGGTCGAGGATGCGCAGGGTTTGCCCGGCCTTGACCTCAACCAGCCAGGGTTCCCCGGCGGGAATGGTGGCGCGGTAGATGGCGGCGTCGGGCTGCTTGTGTGGGGTGGCGATGGCAAGTGACATGGCAGCGATCCTCAGGCGAACAGGCGGTCGGTGTTGATGAAGCCGCGCTGGTTTTCCGGGCGCGAGTGGCGGCAGTGCTCGGCAACGCTGGGCTCGGCGTTCATCCAGCTGAGCTTGAGCGGTTGCGGGGCGTATTGCGGGTTCGGGTCCATCGGGTGTTGCAGCGCAGTCAGCACCACCAGGGTGTCCATCGGTGCGTAGAGCTCGATGTAATCGCCGGCCTTGGAATGGCCTTCAACGAAGTGAAAGTTGCCGGCCTCATCGACATCGACCCGGCTGAACAGGTTGAGGGTCATCAGCAGGTCGGACAGGCCCAACCCCCATTTGCCCAGCTCCACCAACAGGTTGTCGGTGCCGTTGCGAAAGAAGCCGTTGCGCAGTTCCTGATAGCGGCCCTGGCCGTATTTTTGTGCGACTTCCTCGGCGCAGAGCACGCCGCCCAGGCTATCGCTCCAGCCGCAGGTGTCGGCGGTGATGGCCGCCAGCACCCGGCCCATGTCCGAGTACAGGCAATGGCCGCTGGTGAGTTTGGCGGTGTGTTGGCATTTGAGGCTGTCGGGCAGGTTCAGGCGTTCGGTTTTCTCATGGGCATTGAGCAGCGTCAGGCTCACGTTGGCCCCGCCGCGCAGATCGGTCAGGCGCAGCAGTTGCCCACGCTTGAGCACGAAGGAACGGTGGCCGCCACCGGGCAGCAGTTCTTCGGCGAAGGGAGCAAATAATTGGGTCGAATCGGTCATGGGTAAACTCCTTTCAAGCGATACGCAATGCGCCGGCCAGTTCGGCGGGCAGGGCGTCGACGGCGGCACGGGCGGTGCGGCGGTCGCTGTTCAGTGGAATGTCGTAGGTGATGCGTGCGCCATAGGCGCCGGGGGCATGGGGGTCGAGGCGAACCTTGTCGAACACCAGCAGGCGTGTGCCGAGGCTGAAACCTTCGGACAGGTCATGGGTGACCATGAACACCGTCAACCGGGTTTCGCGCCACAGGTCCAGCAACAGGGCGTGCATGTCTTTGCGAATGCCGGGGTCGAGGGCGCCGAAGGGTTCGTCCAGCAGTAGGACACGGGGTTTCATGATCAGCGCCTGGGCGATGGCCAGCCGCTGTTGCATGCCCCCGGACAACTGCGCCGGGTATTTGTCCAGCGCATGGCCGAGGCCGACCTTGTTCAGCAGGTGCGCGGCCTCTTCACGGGCCTGGCGTTTGGCGCTGCCAAACAGGCGACCCAGCAGCGGCGAGCGCGGCAGTTCCAGGCCCAGGGCCACGTTGTTCAGCACCGTCAGGTGCGGGAACACTGAGTAACGCTGGAACACCACGCCACGGCTGGCATCCGGCTCGCCGGCCAGGGGCTCCCCGTCCAGCAGAATCTGCCCGCGACTGGCGCGCTCCTGGCCCAATAGCAACCGTAGAAAGGTCGACTTGCCACAACCCGACGCCCCCACCAGCGTGCAGAACTCACCTTCGGCGACGCTCAGGTTCAAGCGCTCCAGCACCACCTGATCGGCGTACTGCTGCCAGACGTTGTTGACCTTGATGAAGCTCATGCCTTCGCCCCCTCATACCAGGGGAACGCTTGGCGGGTCAGGTGCTTGAGACCCCAATCCATCAGCCAGGCGAGCAGGGTGATCCAGACCACGTACGGCAAGATCACATCCATCGCCAGGTATCGGCGCACCAGGAAAATCCGATACCCCAGCCCATCGGTGGACGCAATCGCTTCAGCGGCGATCAGGAACAGCCAGGCCGAACCGAGCATCAGCCGCAAGGAAATCAACAGGCGCGGCAGCAATTGTGGCAGCACCACCCGTAGCATCAGGGTCCAGGTCGAGGCGCCGAGGGTCTGGGCCTTGATCAGCAATTCGACCGGGATTTCCCGGGCGCGCTGTTCCAGATCCCGGGCCAGGCACGGGGTGATGCCAATGACGATCAGCATCACTTTCGACAACTCCCCCAGGCCGAAGACGATGAACAGGATTGGCAGGATGGCCAGCGGAGGCACCATCGACAGCACGGTGAGTAAAGGCGATAGCGGCGCACCGAACAGCGGCAGCGTGCCGGCGGCGATGCCCAGGCACAGGCCGGCCAAGGCACTGATGCCCAGGCCGATTGCCAGTCTTCGCAGGCTCGACGCGGTGTCTTGCCAGAGCAGGTAGTCGCCACTGCGCACGTCAGCGGTGAAGGCCAGGCGTTTGACCGCATCGGCCATTTGCACCGCACTGGGCAGCAGCTTGTCGTTGGGGTTGTCCGTCAACCGTTCGGCCGAGCCCATGAAGTAGGCGAACAGCACCAGCGCGAAAGGCAGGATCACCAACAACAGGCGACTGGGGCGATCCGGGTAGCGGTTGATCAGGCGCATGCCAGCTCCTCCGGTTTACAACTTGGCGTCGGCGGCCAGTTGCACGTAGGTCGGGTCAAAGCGCAGCTTGAGATTGGCCTTGTCGCCGCTGCTCACGCCATTGGCAAACGACATGCCGACCGCGTCGGTGTCCTTGGCGCCTTCGCCGAGCAAACCGTGCTGGAACGAGAACTCGGCGACTTTGCGCATGGTGGCGGGCAGTTGCTCGCTGGTGGCGAAGTTCAGAGCCTCCTTGGCGGTGGCGAACAGCTTGGTGGTGTCCAGTTGCGACTGGAAGCCGGCCAGGTCGGTGCCCGAGGCTTTGGCCATGTGTTCCAGTGCGGTCTGGCTGGCGGCGTTTTTTGCGTTCATCAGCGCCACCACTTCAAACCAGGCGCCGGTCAATGCTTTGCCCAGGGCCGGGTTGTCCTTGAGGGTCTGGGTGTTGACCACCATCATGTCCATGATCTCGCCGGGGATCTGGCTGGAATTGAACACCTCGCTCACGTCGGGCTGGGCCTTGATGTCCGAGAGCATCGGGTTCCAGGTGGTGACGGCCTTGACCTCGTCGGTATTGAAGGCCGCGGAGATATCGGCGTCGGAGGTGTTGACGACTTTCAGGTCTTTTTCGGTGAGGCCGACCGAGTCCAGGGCACGGGCCAGCAGGTAGTGGGAGACCGACAGTTCCACCAGGTTGACGTCCATGCCCTTGAGGTCAGCGACTTTCTTGCCGTCACCCTTGAGCACGATGCCGTCGTTGCCATTGGAAAAGTCGCTGACGATCAGCGCGGTGCTGTCCACGCCACCGGCGGCGGGAATGGTCAGGGCGTCCATGTTGGTCATGGTGCAGCCGTCGAACTGACCGGCGGTGTATTGGTTGATGGATTCGACATAGTCGTTGAGCTGCACCACATCGATGGTGATGCCGTATTTTTTCGCCCATTTATCGACAATGCCTTGGCTGCCGGCGTATTCCCAGGGCATCCAGCCGGCGTAAATGGTCCAGCAGACGCTGAAATGGTCTTTGGGTGCGGCAGGGGACGAGGGGCTCACGAGGGCCGAGAACGTGGCGAGGAGCAGGGCGCAAAGACGAAGCTTGAGCATGGTGGTTCTCCAGTTGATCAAGGGCGGACAGGAGCAACGCGGCACCGCGAACGGTGGCTTGTCTCCCGGGCTTTTGTCCCGCCGTGTAACCTCAACTGGAGGTCGCCAACTCTCGGACCAGCCACTCGCCAGAGGCGAGCCGGAACCCTAGTCAGCCATTGCAAATTGTGGTGCCGCGAACCTGTGATGACTCCTGCACGGAGTTTGTTAAAGCGAGAGCCGTGCCAAGTGCCGTAAAGGCCCGGGCCAGAGAGGGGCGGCCGAGCAGCGCGCGGCGTCGCAAGTGGATTTTTGCATAGTTGTGGTGCTTGCCCGCACCGGGATGAGGCACAGGGTTACATGTTTCAACTTATTGCCAGGGCGCACCAGATTCGGATTTCGCTGTCAGATTAATCGTCAGTCACCCAATAGATGACTGCCGCCCGCCAGCGTCGCTGATGTGGCTCATTAGCGGTCCAGGAGGCCGCCATGTATCGACGACTTCTGCTCATTGCGTTTCTGGGTTTGACACTTTCGGCATGTGTTCCTTACGACGGAGGCTCAAGCTACTACCGTTCCGAGGTCTACACCTCACCGGCGCCGGTTTATTACGGTGGCGGGAGCTACTATTCGGCACCGCGGTATTACCAACCGGCGCCACGCTACTATTCGGCACCGCGGTATTACCAACCGGCACCGCGCTATTACTCGGCGCCGCGTTATTACCAACACGGGCCGCGCCATTACTCGCCACCGCGCACGGCGTACCGGTCTCATCCACACCGGGGCGGCTGGGACGGCCATAAACGGGGCGGTTGGAATGACGACCGTCGTGGTCGAGGCGGGCGGGATCATCGGGGACGCGGTGATCATGATGGACGGCGTAACCACCGCTGATTCATCGGCAGCAAAAAGCGGCGCATTGAGCGCCGCTTTTTTTGTGCCTGCCATAAACCTGATGAGATAACGCTTGTGGGAGCAAAGCTTGCTCGCGATGGCGTCGGGTCAGCCGACATTGAGGTATCTGATATACCGCTATCGCGAGCAAGCTCGCTCCCACAGAGCACTCTTCCTGGCTCGTTACTCGTTGGACAAATCCGCCAACGGATGCCGCCCTTCCCAGGCTTTGTGAAAGTGCGCCTCGACCGCCGCTTCGGGTACATGGTTGATGTCTGGCCAGTGCCAGTGGGGCTTGTGGTCTTTGTCGATCAGCCGTGCCCGCACGCCTTCGCTGAATTCCGGATGACGGCAGCAATTGAGGCTCAGGGTGTATTCCATCCGGAACACACCGGCCAATGACAAATGCCGGGCTCGGGCGATCTGTTCCCAGACCAGATGAGCGGTCAGCGGGCAACCTTCGGTCATGGTCTTGGCGGCCCGGGCGATCAACGGGTCCGGGTGGTCCACCAGCAGGCTGAGGGCTTTCCAGGCGCAACGTACATCGCTGACATCCAGCCATTCGTCGATTTTCTGCCGGCGCGGCAGCCATTGCGCCTCGGGCAACTGAGCAACGGCCTCCTGCTGCAAGGCTTTGAGCAGGCTGTTGAGCTGCATGGGTGTTTGTTCCTGCCAGTTGAGCTGCAACAAGCCCTCGATCAGGTCGTCCTGTTGTTCATCCAGCAAGAAACGGTCGGCTAGCCCCAGGTCAATGGCGTCCCGCGCATTCATGTGGGCGCCCGTCAGGCCCAGGAACAGGCCAAGTTTGCCGGGCAACCGCGACAGGAACCAACTGGCGCCGACATCGGGGTACAGGCCGATGCTGATTTCCGGCATCGCCAGGCGCGTGCTCGGTGTGACGATCCGAATATTCGCGCCTTGCAACAACCCCATGCCGCCGCCAAGCACGTAGCCATGGCCCCAGCACACCAGGGGTTTGGGATAAGTGTGCAGGTTGAAGTCCAATCGGTATTCCGCTGCAAAAAATTGCGCAGCCAGAGGCGGTACTTCGCCGGGTTGAGCACGGCAGGCCTCCACCAGGCTGCGCACCTCGCCACCGGCGCAAAACGCCTTGGCGCCGTTGCCGCGCAACAAGACACAGACGATTTGCGGTTCTCTGGCCCAGGCATCAAGCCGATCGCGCAGAGCGTTGATCATCGGCAAGGAGAGGGCATTCAGGGATTTTTCAGCATCCAGCGTGGCGATGCCGATACGGGCGCCGTTGATGCCGGTGAGTTCTTCGAAGTGCAAATTCATCGTGACCTCGATCAGAAATTTGAATGATCAGTATGACCGCTGCGTAGGAAAGTGCCGGTTCTGCATCAGATCAATTGACAAGCCATGTAGGCTTTCCTAGGGTGCGCCCATTGTTTTTACCGGGTGCAACCATGACTGCTGACGACCGTATCAAACTCGAACCGAGCTGGAAGCAAGCCCTGCGTGCCGAGTTCGACCAGCCCTACATGGCAGAGTTGCGCGAATTTCTGCGTCGCGAGTACGCGGCCGGCAAGGAGATTTACCCACCGGCACCGCTGATTTTCAATGCCCTTAATTCCACGCCGCTGGACAAGGTCAAGGTGGTGATCCTCGGCCAGGACCCGTATCACGGCCCGGGCCAGGCTCATGGCCTGTGCTTTTCGGTGCAGCCGGGCGTACCGGCACCGCCTTCGCTGGTGAACATCTACAAGGAATTGAAACGCGACCTGAATATCGACATCCCGAATCACGGCTACCTGCAAAGCTGGGCCGACCAGGGCGTGTTGCTGCTCAACACCACCATGACCGTGGAGCGTGCCAATGCCAACTCCCACGCGGGCAAGGGGTGGCAGCACTTTACTGATCGGGTCATTGAAGTGGTCAGTGAGCACCAGCCGCATTTGGTCTTTTTGCTGTGGGGCGCCCATGCCCAGGGCAAGCAGAAGCTGATCGATGCCACCAAACACCTGGTGCTGACCTCCGTCCACCCATCGCCGCTGTCGGCTTACCGCGGCTTCCTGGGTTGCGGACATTTCAGTCGGGCCAACAAGTTTCTTGAGCAACAGGGCGAGACGCCGATCGATTGGCGGTTGCCGCCGGTTTAATGCGTTGACCGGGCTGGCCTCATCGCGAGCAAGCTCGCTCCCACATGGGGTTTTTGGAGGGGCGCAGAAATGGGGTTCGCCACCAATCCTTGTGGGAGCGGGCTTGCTCGCGAAAGCGGTGGTTCAGCTTGCATCAAGGGTGAATGTGCCGGCGCCTTCGCGAGCAAGCCCGCTCCCACAGGGTATTGCGGCGTACACAAATCAGTGTGGGAGCGAGCCTGCTCGCGATGGGGGCAACGCGGTCTATAAGTCCGAACCCGACTTGCGCATCCAATACCTGAACAACGGCTCCGCCAGAAACAACACGAACAGCAGGCGCATGACCTGCAACGCTGTCACCAGCGGCACCGACAATTGCAGCGTCTCCGCCGTCAGGCTCATTTCCGCAATACCGCCGGGCATCATGCCCAAGGTCAGTGAACGCAAGTCCAGGTGGGTCAGGGTGCTCAGGCCCAAGGCCGCGAGGGTGGCGATCAACATCGTCAACACCGTGCCGATCAGCGTACGGCCCATGAACGAAGGCGCGCGGCGGAAGAACTGCCGGTTGAAATGACAACCCAGCCCGCTGCCGATCAACCATTGGCCGATCTGGCTGCCGCCGTCGGGCAGGCTGATGTGCAGGTCCCAACCGATGCTCACCGCCGCACTCACCAGCAACGGCCCGAACAGCCACGGGTTGGGTTGGCGCAAACGCTCCCAGCCCCAGGCGAGCAGGGCGCCCGCCGGGAACAGCAGCGCCAGCCACAGCCAGTCCACCGAGGCAGCGTGCTGCGCCGGGGCGCCTTCGCCGAGCAAGTATTTGAAAGCGGCCGGCACGCAGAGCACCACCACCAGCACCCGCAGGCTCTGGCCGGCAGCGACGCGGCTCAGGTCGGCGCCATTGCGGGCACCGAGGTTGACCATCTCGCCGGAACCGCCCGGCATGCTGGAGAAAAAAGCGGTGGCGCGGTCTTCGCCGGTGCGGCGCATCAGCCACACACTCACCACGCTGGACACGCTGGTGATCAGCGCGCCGAAGAAGATCAGGCCAAAATGGCTCAGCACCTGTTCCATCACCACCGGGGTGAAGTGCAGGCCGATACCGATGCCGACCACCCACTGGCCGCATTTACGGCCGCCAGGGATCTCCATCAGTTGCCACGGCGTGAGGCAGCGCACCAGGATGATCGCCAGTAACGAGCCGACCATCCAGGGCAAAGGCCAGCCGATCAGGCTGGCCAGATAACCGCCGGCCAGACCGACCAGCGGTGTTCCCCACCATTGTCTGAGTGTTGCCTCAGACATTGGCCAGGGCGCGACGTTGAGCCGAGCGGCGGCGCCAGATCCGCAGCAATGGCATCATCAGCATGATGACGGTCAACACCCAGCAACCCAAGGTGATCGGGCTCGACCAGAGGATTTCCAGCGCACCGTTGGAAATCGACAGCGCACGACGCAGGTTCTGCTCCATCAGACCGCCGAGGATGAAGCCCAGCAGGACCGGCGACAGCGGGAAGTCCAGCTTGCGCAGGATGTAACCGAAGATGCCGATACCGATCATCAGGAACAGGTCGAACGTGGTGGCGTGCACTGCGTAGACGCCGATCCCGGTGATGATCGCGATGACCGGGACCAATGCCCAGTTCGGCACGGCCAGGATACGGGTGAAGACGCGGATCATCGGGATGTTGAGGATCACCAGCATGATGTTGGCGACGAACAACGAGGCGATCAGGCCCCAGACGATGTCGGGTTGCTGTTGGAACAACAGCGGACCCGGCGTGATGTTGTACAGCGACAGTGCGCCGATCATCACCGCGGTGGTGCCGGAACCAGGCACACCCAGGGTCAGCATCGGCACCAGCGCACCGCAGGCTGCACCGCCGATGGCCGTTTCTGGAGCGGCCAGACCACGCTTGTCGCCCTGGCCGAAAGTGCCAGTCGAGCCTGCGATGCGTTTTTCTGTCATGTACGCCACGGCACTGGCCAAGGTCGCACCAGCGCCTGGCAACACGCCCATGATGAAGCCCAGCACGCCGCATCGCATGTTCACCCAGAACACCGACGCCGCTTCCTTGACGTTGAACATCATCCGCCCGGTGGCTTTCACCGCTTCCTGGCCGCGATGGGTCTTCTCCAGCAGCAACAGAATTTCACTGATGGAGAACAGGCCCAGCACCAGCACGACGAACTGGATGCCGTCGGTCAAGTGGATGTTGTCCCCGGTGAAACGGTATACGCCGCTGTTGGCGTCAATTCCGACGCAGGACAGGAACAGCCCGATCAGCGCCGCGATGAAGGTCTTGAGTGGGCGATCACCGGCCATGCCGCCGAGACAGACGATGGCAAACACCATCAGGACGAAGTATTCCGCCGGTCCGAAGGCAATCGCCCATTTGGCCAGCAGCGGGGCGAACAGCACCATCCCGCAAGTGGCAATGAATGCACCGAGGAACGAACTCCACGCCGACAGCGAAAGGGCGACGCCGGCCATGCCTTTGCGGGCCATCGGGTAGCCGTCCAGGGTGGTCATGACGGTGGAGGCTTCGCCCGGAATATTGAGCAGGATCGAGCTGATCCGCCCGCCGTATTCACAACCCAGATACACCGCTGCCAGCAGGATCAGCGCCGATTCCGGCGGCAGCCCCAAGGCGAATGCAATCGGGATCAGCAACGCCACGCCATTGATCGGGCCCAGGCCCGGCAGCAGGCCGACCACAGTACCGATCAAGGTGCCGCTCAGGGCGGTCACGAGGTTATAGGGGGTCAGTGCAACGCCAAAACCCTGGCCGAGATAATTCAGGGTATCCATATCAATTCTCCAGGACGTCGAGCAGGCCCAAGGGCAGCGGCACGTCCATCAGCTTGTCGAACAACAGATAAAGACCGATGGCCATCAGGCTGATGATCACCACGCTCGGCACCCAACGACCGCCATACAGGCGCGCCATCGGCACCCCGACCACGATGCTGGCGAGGATGAAGCCCAGGGGTTCGAAGGTTCCGGCGAATATCAGCAGCAGCACTACGCAGATGCCGATTTTTTGCAGGGTTTCACGATCCAGTTGCGGATCTTCGTCGCTGTGCACGATGGGCGTCGGACGAAACACCATATAAAGCAGGGACAGGCTCAACAGCCCGATCATCAGCAAGGGGAAGGCACGCGGCCCGACCGGTTCGTAGGAAAAGGCTGCCTGGTAAGGCCAGGCCATCAGCGCGAGGCCGACGCAAACCAGCAGCAGCACTGAAGCGAAAATACGTTGGATGAGCATGACTAACTCCTGGGCGGCGCCGTGGGATTGCCGACGCCGCCGCGAGAACAGAGGCGATTACTGGACCAGGCCAAACTCTTTGGCCAGCATCTTGTAGTCGGCCACTTGCTTCTTCACGTAGGCGTCCAGTTCCGGACCGGTCATGGCGAACGGAAACAGCTCGCGCTGGTCACGCAGCTTGGCGAAGTCTTCGGAAGCCAGCAGCTTGTCGAACGCGTTTTTCCACCAGGCGTAGTCTTCATCACTGACCTTCGGCCCGAGGTAGAAGCCGCGAACCACTGGCCAGACGATCTCGTAGCCTTGTTCGCGGGCGGTCGGGATGTCTTTCATTTCCGGCTCGTCCAGGCGCTTCTCGGCGAACACCGCCAGCAGGCGCATGTCGCCGCTCTGGATGTGTGGCATGGAGTCGGAGATGTCGGTACTGCCCACTTGGATGTGGCCGCCGAGCAGGGCCGTTGCGATCTCGCCACCGCCTTCGAGCGCCACGTAGCGCAGTTTGCGCGGGTCGATACCGGCGGCCTTGGCGATCAGTGCGGTTTGCATCCAGTCCTGGCTGCCGACGGTGCCGCCGGAGCCGATCACCACGGAGCCCGGATCTTTCTTCAGGGCCTGTACCAGATCATCGAGGTTCTTGTAGGGCGAGTCGCTTTTCACCGCGATGGCGCCATAACTGGTGCCAACGGCCGCCAACCAGCGAACGGCGTTTTCGTCGAAACGCCCGAACTTGCCCTGGGCCAGGTTCAGCAACGAGCCACTGGACCAGGCCACCAGCGTGCCGGCGTCGGCCGGGCGCTGGGCAACCACTGCGTTGTAGGCCACCGCACCGACGCCGCCGGGCATGTAGGTCACACGCATCGGTTTGGTCAGCAGTTTTCCGTTCACCAGGGCGCTTTGGACCAGTTTGCACGTCAGGTCAAAACCGCCGCCAGGAGCGGCCGGGGCGATGCATTCCGGACGCTTGGGTTCGGCGAGCAACTGCCCGGCGAACATCAGGCAACCGGCGGCCAGGGCTACTTTACGCAGTGATAGGTTCATTGTTGTCTCCACAGGAGTTGTTGTTGTGTGTTGCACATTGGGTGTTGCCGGCCCCTTCGGGAATCGACAACGGGCCATCAGGAGCGAGAGGTCACGTGGCGCAGACGCACAGGCACGACGATGCAAGACCGGCGAAAGCGGTGGCGCAACGGAAAGACTTCTGGTTGAAGCGGGAAGGGCGAGCAGGCGTCGGGGCCTGGGGCTGTATGGACAGCATGGTGAATACTCCGCGCTATTGTTCTTATTTGGCGAAAACGCTTCGGGGCGTTTTTCGTTCGCAAGGTGCCTCGCGAGCGGCAGTCGAAACTAGCCGTTGGAGGACTCTAACCGGCCAACCTTTCGCTAACCTTTCAAAAGCTTTCACGATGTTTTTGGCTTCACAGAGGCGGATGCGGCTGTAAACTCCGCGCCACAGAGTGGTGCCGACCATCCCTGAATCGAGGTGAAACCCAATGCGTGTCCTGCTCGTCGAAGACCATCTCCAGCTGGCCGAAAGTGTAGCCCAGGCGCTCAAGAGCACCGGTTTGACCGTGGATGTGCTGCACGACGGGGTGGCGGCCGATCTGGCGTTGAGCAGCGAGGAGTACGCGGTCGCGATTCTCGATGTGGGGCTGCCGCGCATGGACGGCTTCGAGGTGCTGGCCCGGCTGCGAGCCCGCGGCAAGACCTTGCCGGTGCTGATGCTGACTGCCCGCAGCGACGTCAAGGACCGGGTCCATGGCCTGAACCTGGGCGCTGACGATTACCTGGCCAAGCCGTTCGAACTCACTGAGCTGGAAGCGCGGGTCAAGGCTCTGTTGCGCCGTAGCGTATTGGGGGGCGAACGCCAGCAGCGCTGTGGTGGGCTGATTTATGACCTGGACACCCGCCGCTTTACCCTCGACGACGAATTGCTGACCCTGACTTCCCGCGAGCAGGCGGTGCTGGAGGCGTTGATCGCCCGGCCAGGCCGGGTGATGAGTAAAGAGCAGCTTGCGGCCCAGGTGTTCGGCCTGGACGAAGAGGCCAGCCCCGATGCCATTGAAATTTACGTCCACCGACTGCGCAAGAAACTCGACGGCCATGCCGTGGCGATCGTGACATTCCGCGGCCTGGGCTACCTGCTGGAAACCCGCGATGCATAAGCCCGACAGTTTGCGTTGGCGACTGCTCTGGAACCTGGCGCTGCTGTTGGTGGTGCTGATGCTCGCCAGCGGCCTGAGTGCCTATTGGAACGGTCGCGAAGCCGCGGACACGGCCTACGACCGCACGCTGCTGGCCTCGGCCCGGACCATCGCCGCCGGCCTGTCGCAACGCGACGGCAGCCTCAGCGCGGACGTGCCTTACGTGGCCCTGGATACCTTCGCTTACGACAGCGCCGGGCGTATTTATTACCAGGTCAATGACATCCACCAGAAGCTGATTTCCGGCTACGAAAACCTTCCAGATCCACCGCCCGGTACGCCGCGTACCGACGATTACCCGGCCCTGGCGCGCTTCTATAACGCCAGCTATCAGGGGCAGGACGTGCGGGTGGTGAGCCTGCTCAAGGCGGTGAGTGAACCGAACATGAACGGCATGGCGGAGATTCGCGTGGCGGAAACCGAAGAGGCGCGGATCAGCATGGCCCGCGGCCTGATGGCCGATACGCTGTTGCGTCTGGGCATGCTGGCAGTGGGCGCGCTGTTGATGGTGTGGTTCGCCGTCAGTGCCGCCTTGCGCCCGCTGGAGCGCTTGCGCACGGCAGTGGAGGAGCGTCAGCCGGACGATTTGCGGCCATTGCCCCTGGTGGAAGTCCAGCATGAACTCTGGCCACTGGTGCGGGCCCTCAACCATTTCACCGAGCGTCTTCGCGGGCAATTCGAGCGTCAGGCGCAATTCATCGCCGACGCCGCCCATGAACTGCGCACGCCTTTGGCTGCCTTGAAGGCTCGGCTTGAATTGGGGCTACGCGCCAGCGAGCCGGCAGTCTGGCGTGAAACCCTGGAAACTGCGGCTCAGGGCACGGATCGGCTGACCCATCTGGCGAATCAACTGCTGTCCTTGGCACGGGTCGAAAATGGTGCCCGGGCCATCGCCGAGGGCGGCGCGCAGTTACTGGATCTCAGCCAACTGGCACGGGAGCTGGGCATGGCCATGGCCCCGCTGGCCCATGCCCGCGGCGTGGCGTTGGCTTTGGAAGCCGACGAGCCGGTGTGGCTGCGAGGTGAGCCAACCTTGTTGAACGAGTTGTTGAGCAATCTGGTGGACAATGCCCTGGCCCATACCCCGTCGGGGGGCAATGTGATTCTGCGGGTCACCGCACCGGCGGTGCTCGAGGTCGAGGACGACGGACCGGGCATCCCGTTGCATGAGCGAGACCGCGTGTTCGAGCGCTTCTATCGGCGCAATCAGCAAGTGGCCGGTTCTGGTTTGGGGCTGGCGATCGTCGGTGAAATCTGCCGTGCGCACCTGGCGCAAATCACGTTGCATGACGGGCAGGAGGGCGGTCTGAAGGTCAGGGTGAGCTTTATCCCCGGTTCCGATTGAGAGTCGAACACTGTCTTGTGGCGAGGGAGCTTGCTCCCGCTCGACTGCGCAGTCACGCAGTGAGCCAGGTCCTGTGGCGAGGGGATTTATCCCCGTTGGGCTGCGCAGCGGCCCTAAAGCAGTTAACTCAATCTTCCTGGTACACCGAGTTGCCTGGTTTGGGGGCTGCTGCGCAGCCCAGCGGGGATAAATCCCCTCGCCACAAAAAGACGCTTTCCCTCGGGCGTTCTAGTAAAACATCGACCGCGCTTCTTCGATATCCGCGCACCTGGCTTTGTTTTCCGGGTCGATGCCCAGCTTTTTGAAGGCCGGTACGCCGAAGGCATCGATCCTGCCCAGAGGGTGGTCGCAGTCCTTGTAGCAATACAAGGCGGCCACCTGCACCAGATCGACGTAATCGAGTTGCTTGGAGTCTCGGGTGAAGTCCAGATACAGCCCCGGCAGCTTTACCAGTCTTTCTGGAAACTCCCAGACACTGAGCAACTTGTCTCCCAGCACCGGGTGAATCGTTTCGATGACGTGATTGAGGCTGACCGGGTCTGACAGCAATTCATTGTTGTCTTCGGCGTAGGTGAGGATCGGCAGTACGCCGATCTGATGCACCAGCCCACCCAGCGCAGCCTGATCGGGCTTGAGCTGCGTATAGACCCGGCACAACGCATAGCTGACGCCGGCGATTTCCAGGCTTTTACGCCAGACTTCGCGCATCTTCTGTTCCACTACTTCGGACCGGGCATGGAAAATCTGCTCCATGACCAGGCCGATGGCCAGGTTGCTGCTGTAGTTGACCCCCAGCCGGGTGATGGCTGTGTGCAGGTCGGTGACTTCCTGGGTCGCCCGCAGCAGCGGGCTGTTGACCACTTTTATCAGGCGCGCCGAAAGCGCCGTGTCACGACCAATCACTTTGCTCAGGTTGCTGACGCTGATTTCCGGGTCTTCGGCGGCCCGGCGAATCTGCAGGGCCACTTCCGGTAACGTTGGCAGAACCAGGTCATCGTTATCGATGGCCTCTACCAAATCCCGTTGGACCTTATCCGCCAAATCGCTCATTTCGTTTCTCTAGGGTGTTACGACAAAATGCTGCGATCAGCGCTGGATTTCGAGGTCGCGGTCCAGTTCGTAAGGCAGGTCGAGCAATTGCAGGCCCGGGCCTTCCAGCGCGCCGAGGTGCAAATTGTCATCTTCTGCAGCTTCGGCCTGTACCACGGCCAGCAGTTCAATGTTTCGTTCGGCCCGAGCAGCCATCACCACTTCACCGATGGAGCTGCCATGCGTGGGTGAAAACAAAGGGGCGCCAGGCTCGGGCAGTTCGCTGGCATCCATTTGCAGCCGATACAGGCGCCGCTTGAGCTTGCCCAGGTACTGCATGCGGGCGACGATTTCCTGGCCGGTGTAGCAACCTTTCTTGAAGCTCACGCCGCCGACGGCTTGCAGATTGAGCATCTGCGGGATGAACAGTTCGCGGGTAGCCGGCATGACCTGGCCGATCCCGGCGCGGATCTGACCCAGCAGCCACTGGTTCAGCTCGCCTTCGGCCAGCTGTTCGCGCAGCCGTGCTGACAGCAGGTCGGCCTGTTCGGCGGGCGCCCAAAGTTCGGCGCGGTGGGGAGAGACGCGAATGGCGACCAGGCAATCATGGCGAACCACACTGTCGGTGTCGGCCGGCAGTTCGAGGCCCAAGGTTTCGAGCGCTGTATCGGCGTTCTCCAGGCCGAAGCGAACCCAAGCGGTGCTTTCATCGGTCAGCCTGGATTTGGAGAACACGGCGTACTTTTTCAGGTCGGCCAGTTGCGGTTCGAGCAATTCGGTGGCCATTGCCATCAGTACACCATCGCCTTCGAGCAGGATGCGGAAACTCGATTGCATCCGGCCTTTCTGGGTGCAGCGGGCGCCGAGGCTGGCCCGGCTGTCGCTCAGGTAGTTGAGATTGCAGGTCAATTGGCCTTGCAGGAATTTGCCGGCGTCCACGCCGCGGACCGCGAGAACGCCTTCGTGGGACAGGGTGCAGAAAAAAGCGGAATCAGCCATGGGTCATCGCAGGGTAAAAAGTCTGGTGGACATCATAAGGGGGTGCCCTTGAAATGGGTAGTTCACAAAGGATCGGTGGTGCCTGACCCGAGCTGTCTGTTCCATCGTGGCGGGGCCTGTATACTTGCGCTCTATTTGAGGAGCGCTCCATGGTCGAAGATGTTGAACTGAATCGCCTTTACTGGCACAGCCGCCGCGGCATGCTTGAGCTTGATGTGCTGCTGGTGCCGTTCGTGAAAGAAGTTTATCCCCACCTTAACGACGTGGACCGTGCCTGCTATGTGCGCCTGCTCGAGTGCGAGGATCAGGACATGTTCGGCTGGTTCATGGAACGCAGCGAATCCGAGGACCCGGAGTTGCAGCGCATGGTTCGGATGATCCTGGACCGTGTCCAGCCCAAGTAATCGCTTTGAATGCCGCTGGCAGGCCTCCGGGCAACTGCTGGTGGCCTATCTCCTGGCCCAGGCCTTCGCCCTGGGTTCGTTGTTGCTGTTGTCGGCCCCGTTCTGGTTAATCGCCCTTGGCGTGGTGCTGTGCCTGGCCCATGGCGCCTGGACGCTACCTCGCCATCTATTGTTGTCCCACCGTCAGGCTTTTTGCCGGTTGCGTCGTGATGCCGATGGCTGGCAGCTATGGAACAGGGCCGGTGGCTGGCAAGCGGTGCAGTTGCGCCCGGACAGCCTGGCGCTGCCGATGATTATCGTGCTGCGTTTTCGCCTGCGGGGTGAGTGGCGGGTTCGCTCGCTGTGCGTGCCTCGCGATGCGCTGGCGCCGGATCTGCATCGGCGCCTGCGGGTTCGGCTCAAGTTCAGCCGACGTAGGTGGGCGGCACCAGGATAGTGTCCAGCGCTTCGGGCAGCAGGCCCGGGTAATCGAGGGTGTAGTGCAGCCCGCGGCTCTCCTTGCGTTCCATGGCTGAGCGAATCATCAGTTCAGCGACCTGGGCCAGGTTGCGCAACTCGATCAGGTCGCGGCTGACCTTGTAGTTGCTGTAGAACTCATCGATTTCATCCAGCAACAGCCGCACCCGATGCTGCGCCCTTTGCAGGCGTTTGTTGGTGCGCACGATGCCGACGTAGTCCCACATGAAGCGCCGCAGTTCGTCCCAGTTGTGCGCGATGATCACATCTTCGTCCGAGTCGGTGACCTGGCTGGCATCCCACGCGGGCAGGGCGGATGGAGCGCCGATCTGCGGCAACTGCTCAAGAATGTCCGCCGCCGCCGAACGGGCGTAGACGAAACATTCCAGCAGCGAGTTACTGGCCATGCGGTTGGCGCCGTGCAGGCCGGTGAAGCTGGTTTCGCCAATGGCATACAGGCCCGGTACGTCGGTGCGACCCTGTTGGTCGACCATCACGCCACCGCAGGTGTAATGCGCCGCTGGCACCACCGGAATCGGTTGCTGGGTGATGTCGATGGAAAATTCCAGGCAGCGCTCGTACACCGTCGGGAAATGGCTCTTGATGAAGGCTTCGGGTTTGTGGCTGATGTCCAGGTAGACGCAGTCGATGCCCAGGCGCTTCATTTCATGGTCGATGGCCCGGGCGACGATATCCCGGGGTGCCAGTTCGGCGCGGGAATCGAAGCGCTGCATGAAGCGCTCGCCGTTGGGAAGTTTCAGGTGAGCACCTTCGCCGCGAAGGGCCTCGGTGATCAAAAAGCTCTTGGCCAGCGGATGGTAGAGGCATGTTGGGTGGAACTGATTGAACTCCAGGTTCGCCACCCGGCAGCCCGAGCGCCAGGCCATGGCAATGCCGTCCCCGCAGGCGCCGTCGGGGTTGCTGGTGTATAGATAGACCTTCGCGGCGCCACCGGAGGCGAGGATCACGAAGCGGGCGCCGTAGGTGTCGACTTCGCCGGTGCCGCGGTTGAGCACGTAGGCACCCAGGCAGCGATCGCCGTCCAGGCCCAGGCGTTTTTCGGTAATCAGATCGACCGCGACGCGTTGTTCCAGAAGCTCGATATTGGGCCGCTGGCGGGCTTGGGTCAGCAGGGTCTTGAAAATCGCCGCGCCGGTGGCATCGGCGGCGTGAATGATGCGTCGATGACTGTGACCGCCTTCGCGGGTCAGGTGAAACTCGAAACCACCGTCTTCGGTCCCGGATTGTTCGTCACGCGTGAACGGGACGCCCTGGTCGATCAGCCACTGGATGGCTTCCCTGCTGTGCTCGACGGTGAAACGCACGGCGTCTGGATTGCACAGGCCTCCTCCGGCATTGAGGGTGTCATCGACATGCGATTCAATAGTGTCGGTGTCATCCAGCACGGCCGCGACGCCGCCCTGGGCCCAGAATGTCGAACCGTTGGCCAGGTCGCCTTTGCTCAGGACTGCGATGCGCAGATGCTCCGGCAGCGTCAGCGCCAGGCTCAAACCGGCGGCGCCGCTGCCGATTACCAGAACATCGTGTTGGAACTGTTGGCTCATTTGAAAGGTTTCCGCTCAAAACGACCCGGGTCGGGGTTGGCGCAAGACATCCGTCAATGGGTCAGGCAGCCATGCAGCCCACTAGTATATAGAGAGGGGGATCGGCACAATAGCGGCGTATTCATGGCAATGTGAAACCAGAATGACACAATGGTGATGCGCTTCGTCGGATCACCCTTTTGGTAGATGGGCGACAAGGCGACCGTTTCGTGGATGAAACACTGTTTATCTCGTCAGGGTTGCCCGATGTTCCATACGCAAGGCTATAAATAGTTGGAACTTTTGCCGAACGACCGGGTTCAATAGACGGTTGTCTGCAAAAGGGAACAACGTCGGGTTGGTGCAGGATTAGGATTTGAATCTTTGCCGACAGGCCCGGCGACAGATTATTCGCGCAGTCGGGGAATCTCGTGCTGCGCTTTTCGTGTGTGCCGGATCAGAGCACACCGGAAACTTGCTTGAAGGGGGAGAACTTTTGCGAAAAGCCCGAGTCTATGGTTGCAAGCCCGGTCGATTAGTAATGCAAGCCTCCTTCGAGCTTATCGAGGAGTGTTCATGCTAACCCAGGAAGAGGATCAGCAACTGGTCGAGCGCGTTCAACGCGGCGACAAGCGAGCTTTCGATCTGCTAGTGCTGAAATACCAGCACAAAATTCTCGGGTTGATCGTGCGTTTTGTGCACGACACCCATGAAGCCCAGGATGTTGCTCAGGAAGCCTTCATCAAGGCTTACCGCGCGCTTGGTAATTTTCGCGGAGACAGCGCGTTTTATACGTGGCTTTACCGCATCGCCATTAACACGGCGAAGAACTATCTGGTTTCACGCGGCCGCCGGCCGCCGGATAGCGATGTAAGTTCTGAAGATGCAGAGTTCTATGATGGCGATCACGGCCTCAAGGATCTTGAATCACCGGAACGAGCGTTGCTGCGGGATGAGATCGAAGGCACTGTCCATCGGACCATCCAGCAACTGCCCGAAGATTTGCGTACGGCTCTAACTTTACGTGAATTCGACGGTCTGAGTTACGAGGACATTGCCAGCGTCATGCAGTGTCCGGTGGGTACCGTGCGCTCCCGGATTTTCCGCGCTCGGGAGGCCATCGATAAAGCCCTGCAACCCTTGTTGCAGGAAAACTGAGACAGCGGCGACAGCCAAGAGAGGAACGCCATGAGTCGTGAAGCCCTGCAGGAATCGCTGTCCGCAGTGATGGATAACGAAGCGGACGAATTGGAATTGCGTCGGGTATTGAATGCCTTTGACGATGTTGAAACCCGTGAAACCTGGGCGCGCTACCAGATTGCCCGGGCTGTCATGCACAAGGACTTGCTGCTTCCGCGTCTTGACATCGCTGCGGCTGTATCTGCTGCACTGGCTGATGAAGCGGTTCCGGCCAAAGCCTCCCGCAGCCCTTGGCGCAACCTGGGTCGTCTGGCGGTTGCCGCTTCGGTGACGGTGGCTGTTCTGGCTGGGGTTCGCCTCTACAACCAGGATGAGATTGCCGGTGTGCAAATGGCCCAGCAATCCAACCAGCCTGGCTTGGCCGCTCCACAGGTCAAAGGCCCGGCAGTGTTGGCCGGTTACAGCGAAAGCTCGGAAGTCGCAGGCCCCATGGCCAACGGTGTGCTGCAAGGCCAGCCAGGCTGGCATGATCAGCGTCTGCCCAACTACCTGCGTCAGCATGCCCAGGAAGCTGCCCTGAAAGGTACTGAAAGCGCGTTGCCCTACGCTCGTGCAGCCAGTCTGGAAAACCGCTAAGGAGGACCATTGCGCGCCATACCTCTATTTTCGCTTTTGCTAGGTGGCTGGTGCGTTATCCCAGCCTATGCCGGTGAGGCTCAAGACTGGCTTAATCGTCTGAGTCAAGCCGAGCAACAGCAAAGCTTCCAGGGCACTTTCGTTTACGAGCGCAACGGTAGTTTTTCTACCCATAACATCTGGCATCGTGTCCAGGATGGCAAAGTCCGCGAGCGGTTACTCCAGCTTGACGGCTCGGCACAGGAAGTCCTGCGCATTGATGGACGTACTCAATGCGTAAGTGGCTCCTTGATTGCAGGGGTGGGGAATACGCCTGAAGGCACGGCCCGTGCGCTCGATCCGCAAAAACTCAAGAATTGGTATGATCTTGCCGTCATTGGCAAGTCGCGCGTGGCTGGGCGCCCGGCGGTGATCGTGGCGCTGACGCCCAAGGATCAGCATCGTTATGGGTTCGAGCTGCATCTGGACCGAGAGACCGGCTTGCCACTCAAGTCTCTGTTGCTCAATGACAAGGGGCAACTGCTCGAACGTTTTCAGTTCACACGTTTGAATATTACGGCGCCGTCCGACGGTGACCTGCAAGCCACTGCCGAATGCAAGGTTGTAGCGCAGAACCCGGCTCAAAGCGCCAAGGCGAAAGCTGCATGGCATTCGGACTGGCTTCCACCGGGCTTCGAACTGACCAGCAGTGGAATGAGAAAGGACCCGGAAACCAACGTTCAGGTCAATAGCCTGATGTATGACGATGGCCTGGCTCGTTTCTCGGTGTTTCTCGAACCATTGAACGGCGGGACCGTCACGGACACGCGTACGCAGCTCGGCCCGACAGCCGCTGTTTCGCGTCGACTCACGACGCCCCAGGGCGAAATGATGGTCACGGTGGTCGGCGAAATCCCCATCGGTACAGCGGAACGGATCGCGCTCTCCATGCGTTCCGATGCCACGGCAACGCAATAGCTGCCTGGGGTGGGTCGATTGGGCGAGAGGCTTGCAACGCCAGGACTGATCGAAATGCCGAAACTTCCTGTCAGTATTTTCATTTGCAAAACTTCAATTTTTTTTCTATAGGTCAGAGCCGCTCGGCTCTGGCCTTGCCTGTTTGCGGAACAAAAATACCGGCGTATCTTCCTCTGGTATTTCTTGCTCCATATCGCTTAACCACGCTCGTCGTAACGGGAGCCGTATGTCGATACCACGCTTGAAAACCTATCTCTCCATTTTTGCCACCGTGCTTGTGCTCGGTCAGGCCGTTCCCGCCATGGCGGTCGAATTGCCTGACTTCACCGAGCTGGTCGAGCAGGCCTCGCCCGCGGTGGTGAACATCAGTACCACCCAGAAGCTGCCGGAACGCCGGGTGATGGACCAGCAGATGCCGGACCTGGAAGGTTTGCCACCAATGTTGCGCGAGTTCTTCGAGCGCGGGATGCCGCAACCGCGTTCTCCCGGCGGTGGCCGTCAGCGTGAAGCGCAGTCCCTGGGCTCGGGCTTCATTATTTCGCCCGACGGTTACATCCTGACCAATAATCATGTGATCGCCGATGCTGATGAGATCCTGGTGCGCCTGGCAGACCGCAGTGAGCTCAAAGCCAAGCTGATCGGTACTGACCCGCGTTCTGACGTGGCGCTGCTGAAGATCGAAGGTAAAAACCTGCCCGTCCTCAAGCTGGGCAAATCCCAGGACCTGAAAGCTGGCCAGTGGGTTGTGGCCATCGGCTCGCCGTTCGGCTTCGACCATACCGTAACCCAAGGCATTGTCAGCGCCATCGGTCGCAGCCTGCCAAACGAAAATTACGTGCCGTTCATCCAGACCGACGTGCCGATCAACCCAGGTAACTCCGGTGGCCCGTTGTTCAACCTCGACGGTGAAGTCGTGGGGATCAACTCCCAGATATACACCCGTTCGGGCGGCTTCATGGGTGTGTCCTTCGCGATCCCGATCGACGTCGCCATGGACGTGTCCAATCAACTGAAAACCGAAGGCAAGGTCAGCCGTGGCTGGTTGGGCGTGGTCATTCAGGAAGTGAACAAGGACCTGGCCGAGTCGTTCGGGCTGGAGAAACCTGCCGGTGCGCTGGTGGCGCAGATTCAGGAGGGTGGTCCGGCTGCCAAGGGTGGCCTGCAAGTGGGCGACGTGATCCTGAGCATGAACGGTCAGCCGATCGTCATGTCCGCTGACCTGCCACATCTGGTAGGTGCCCTCAAGGCCGGTTCCAAGGCGAATCTGGAAGTGATTCGTGAAGGCAAGCGCACAAACGTCGAATTGACCGTCGGCGCCATTCCAGAAGAAGGCAAAGAGCTCGATTCACTGGCCAAGTCAGGCGTGGAACGCAGCAGCAATCGTCTGGGTGTGGCTGTGGCGGAGCTTACGCCGGAGCAAAAACGGACCCTGGAACTGCAAGGTGGCGTGGTGATCAAGGAGGTGCAGGACGGTCCTGCGGCCATGATCGGCTTGCAACCGGGCGACATCATCACTCACTTGAACAACCAGGCCATCGGTTCGGCCAAAGAGTTCACCGACATCGCCAAGGCCTTGCCGAAAAACCGTTCGGTTTCGATGCGGGTGCTGCGTCAGGGCCGTGCGAGTTTCATTACCTTCAAGCTGGCCGAGTGATCGCTTAGCCCCCTCCACAAAAAAACCGCCTTGAGAGGCGGTTTTTTTGTGGCCGAAAAATACTCAGCCCATCATGTCCTTGACCATGCGCTCCTGCTCCATCAGCTCGCGCTGCCTGGCGTCGATGCGTGACGACAGCGGGAAATTGCTACCCGCGCGTCGTTTGGCGAAGTCCAGTTGCTGGATGGCCTGACGGTAGTCGCCTACCAGGGCGAAGTATTCGGCGCGGGCCTGGTGCAGGCCGATGATGTTGCCCGACAGCCCCCGAGTCTCTGCCACCATGTACCAGACGTCCGGGTCGTCCGGGCGAGTCTTGAGCAGGCCCTCAAGCGCTTTCTCGGCGTCGGCGGGGCGGTTCTGCTTGAGCAGCAGGTCGACACGCACCTGATTGAGCGGATAGTTGCCCGGGTACTGGGCCAGCATCCGGTCGACGCGAGCCTGAGCGTCCGGCAGTTTGTTGCTGGTGATATCCAGATCGACCTGGGCCAGGTTATAGATGATCTCGTTAGGCGATTTGGCCAGTAACGGCTTGAGGTTTTCCCGGGCCTCATTCAACTGGCCGCCCTTGATCTGCGCGATCGCCAAGCCATAGCGGGCCACGTCGTTCTTCGGGTTTTCATCCAGTTGCGCCCGGAAGCGCTTGGCGCCCAGCCCTGGCGTTTCTTCGTAGATCAACTTGACCCGTGCGCGAATCAATTGATAGCGCATGCTGTCCTCGATGCCACCTGGCCTTGCCTGTTCGGCGCGGTTGCGGGTGTCAGCAATTCGGGATTCGGTCACCGGGTGAGTCATCAGGAATTCAGGAGGCCTGGCGTCGAAACGGTACTGGCGCATCAGCCGTTCGAACATGGTCGGCATGGACCGTGGATCATAGCCGGCCTTTTCCAGGTTCTGGATGCCGATGCGGTCCGCCTCCTGCTCATTCTGACGAGAGAAGCGCCGTTGTTCCTGGATGGCGGCCGCCTGGGTGCCGGCAATCGCCGCGATCCCGGCATCCCCACCACCGGCGGCGGCGATCACAATGCCAGCCAGCAACGCTGCCATCATCGGCACCTGCATGCGTTGTTGGGCTTCGACGCCCCGGGCAAAGTGGCGTTGCGACAAGTGCGCCAGTTCGTGGGCCATGACCGAGGCGTATTCCCCTTCGGTCTGCGCGTTGAGGAACAGTCCACCGTTGACCCCGACGATTCCGCCGGGTGCGGCGAAGGCGTTGAGCTGGGGGCTGTTGATCAGGATGAACTCCAGGCGTCGGTCGTTGACCTGGCTGGTCTCCACCAGTTTGTAAACGCTGGACTCGACGTAGTCCTTGAGCTGTGGATCGTTGAGCTGTGAGACCTGACTACGCAGCAAGGCCAGCCAGGCGCGGCCCAACTGGTGCTCCTGTTGTGGCGAGACGATGGCAGAACTGGCGTCGCCAAGTGACGGCAGGTCGTCGGCGAAGCCCGGTGAGGCAAGCAGGCAAGCGAGCGTCAGCAGGGTGGGGCGCAGAAATGTCATGCACGAAGCCTTAGTCGACAAAGACCCTACTGTAGCCGGACACCAGGCCCGGGACCAGATATTCTAAGTCGCCCAACGACCCGCTGCGGAGTGAACCGATGACCGATGCTGTAGCCCCCGATGCCGAACTGGACGCCAGCGGCCTGAATTGTCCGTTGCCCCTGCTCAAGGCCAAGCTGGAACTCAATCGCCTGGCCAGCGGTGCCGTGCTCAAGGTGACCGCGACGGATGCAGGCTCCCAGCGTGATTTCCGCACCTTTGCCCGGTTGGCCGGTCACACGCTGCTGCGTGAAGAAGACGATAACGGCGTCTACCGTTACTGGCTGAAGAAAGCCTGAAAAAACCACAGCGGCCCTTAAGGATTTTTAATGTTCAAAGTGTTACGCGACTGGATCCAGCGCTACTTCTCCGACGAAGAGGCGGTGGTGCTGGCAGTGTTGCTGTTCCTGGCCTTCACGGCAGTCCTCACGCTGGGTGGCATGCTCGCGCCGGTGCTGGCAGGGATGGTGCTGGCGTACCTGATGCAAGGGCTGGTCACGACGCTGGAACGGATGCGGCTGCCTGGCGCCATGGCGGTAGGGCTGGTATTCGCCCTGTTCATGGGATTGCTGGTGGTGTTCGTCGTGGTGATCATGCCGCTGCTCTGGCATCAGTTGGTGACCCTGTTCAATGAATTACCCGGGATGCTCGCCAAATGGCAGTCGTTGTTGTTGCTGTTGCCGGAGCGCTATCCGCATCTGGTGTCCGATGAACAGGTACTGCAGGCCATCGAGGTGGTGCGCGGCCAGATCGGCAAGTTCGGCCAGTGGGCACTGACGTTTTCTTTGTCCAGCCTGCCGCTGCTGGTGAACATCATGATCTACCTGGTGCTGGTGCCGATCCTGGTGTTTTTCTTTCTCAAGGACCGGGAAATGATCGGGCGCTGGGTTCGTGGCTATCTGCCCCGCGAGCGGGCGCTGATCACCCGGGTGGCCCAGGAAATGAATCGCCAGATCGCCAACTACATTCGCGGAAAGGTCATTGAGATTTTCATCTGCGGCGGCGTGACCTATATCGGCTTCGTGGCCCTTGGGCTCAATTACGCGGCATTGCTGGCGCTGCTGGTGGGCATTTCGGTGGTGGTGCCTTATGTCGGGACCGTGGTGGTGACCGTGCCCGTGGCGTTGATTGCGCTGTTCCAGTGGGGGTGGAGCGATCAGTTCATTTATCTGATGGCTGTCTACGGGATCATCCAGGTGCTCGATGGCAACGTGCTGGTGCCGCTGCTGTTCTCCGAAGCGGTGAACCTGCATCCGGTGGTGATCATCTGCGCGGTATTGCTGTTTGGCGGGCTGTGGGGGTTTTGGGGCGTGTTCTTTGCCATTCCCCTGGCAACACTGTTCAAGGCTGTGCTGGATGCGTGGCCGAGCCGGGAGCCGGTGGTGGCGCCGTTGCTGTAGCGGTCAATCTGAATCAGCCGGTGAGGCTGATGGCCCCTTCGCGAGCAAGCCCGCTCCCACCTGGATCTGCGACAATCTAACCATGTGGGAGCGGGCTTGCTCGCGAAGGGGGTGGAGCAGGCGCTCCAAAAGTCAGGCCTTGTTCAGGGCCTGCGCCGCCGCCAACACCGCATCCACATGCCCGGGCACCTTCACACCGCGCCACTCCTGGCGTAGCACGCCATCCTTGTCGATCAGGAACGTGCTGCGATCAACGCCCAGGTATTCCTTGCCATAGAGCTTTTTCAGCTTGATCACGTCGAACAGCTGGCATACGGCCTCGTCCTTGTCGCTGATCAGCTCGAACGGAAACGCCTGCTTGCACTTGAAGTTCTCGTGGGACTTGAGGCTGTCCCGGGAGACGCCGAACACTTCGGTGTTGGCGGCCTGGAACTGGGCGTACTGGTCACGAAAGCCCTGGCCCTCGGTAGTACAGCCCGGGGTGCTGTCCTTGGGGTAGAAGTAAATCACCACCTGCTTGCCTTTGAGGGCCGCGAGGCTGACCGTGTGCCCGCTGGTGGCGGGCGCCTGGAAGTCGGTAACCGGTTGGTCGATGGCAACGGCCATGAACGTTTCCTTACATTGGGTTTTGGGGGCGCCACGGTTCGATCAAGGCATCGAGGTTCATCGCATCGGCGAAATCCAGGAACTGATCGCGCAGCCAACTGATCTGGGTGCCGGCCGGCAGTGTCACGGTAAACGTGGCATTGAGCATGGTGCCGCCTGTCTGCGGGGCCTGGTAGGTGTCGCAGGTCAGGTTCTCCAGCTCGACATGGTGGTCCATGAAGAACTGGCACAGCTCATTGATGATATCCGGGCGATAGGCCGAACTCACATACGCCACGTAGGGCAGGGCCTGGGGACGGTTCTCCAGGGCGGCGCTGCGCACCACGTTGACGGTGAAGGCGTGTTTCTTGGCCAGCGCCGGCAAGCTGGCTTCCAGGCGGGCCAGGGCGTCCCAACTGCCGGAGATCTCAAGCACGAGCGCACTGCATTCGCCGTGACGGGTCAGGCGTGAGGTTACGACGGCGCAGCGATTTTCATGGCTGGCGCGGCACAGGACGTTAGTCAGCTCCATGGGGTTGGCGCCAAGGGCACTGATAACAAGGAATTGTTCGCGGACTGTGGGGGTGGACATGCAGCATTCCTAAAGCGATGAGCGGTCGGTACTTTTGCAGCTCGGCACGGCGACAAACCTGGAGAAACGAACGACTCAAGCCCTTTGCCTGGGTTGCGCTGCATTCCGGGATGGCGAAAATGCGGCAAGACAAACGCAGGAATGGGGCTTGTGGCGACGAATAACGGAGGCTGGGAACCGGCGTATGAGCTTATCGGTACCGATCAAAGCCTGAAGGGTAGCGAAAACCATCGCCAAGGGGAATGGTAGTTCGCTTGTACAAGCATCTTGGCGCCAGTACCATTACCGCTCTCTTTTTCCGGCAGGAGCGGTTTCATGATTGCGGGCAGTATGGTGGCACTGGTCACACCCATGGATGCACAAGGGCGTCTTGACTGGGTCAGCCTCAGCAAACTCGTGGACTTCCACCTTGAAAACGGCACCCATGCCATTGTCGCCGTCGGTACCACTGGCGAGTCGGCAACCCTCGACGTCAACGAGCACATCGAAGTCATCCGCGCCGTGGTCAAACAGGTAGCCGGAAAGATTCCGGTGATCGCCGGTACCGGCGCCAACTCGACCCGCGAAGCCGTCGAACTGACCCGCAACGCCAAGGAAGCCGGTGCCGACGCTTGCCTTCTCGTCGTGCCGTATTACAACAAGCCAACCCAGGAAGGCTTGTACCAGCACTTCAAGCACATTGCCGAGGCTGTGGACATCCCGCAGATCCTCTACAACGTTCCCGGCCGCACCTCCTGCGACATGCAGGCCGAGACCGTGATTCGCCTCTCCACCGTGCCGAACATCATCGGCATCAAGGAAGCCACCGGCGACCTGGACCGCGCCAAAGCCATCCTCGCTGGCGTGAGCGATGATTTCATCGTGCTGTCCGGCGATGATCCGACCGCGGTCGAACTGATCCTGCTGGGCGGCAAGGGCAATATCTCCGTCACCGCCAACGTCGCTCCGCGCGAAATGGCCGACCTGTGCGAGGCGGCGCTCAAGGGCGATGCCGAGACCGCGCGGGCAATCAACGAAAAACTGATGCCGCTGCACAGGGACCTGTTCATCGAAGCCAACCCGATTCCGGTGAAGTGGGCTTTGGTTGAAATGGGCCTGATGCACCAAGGCATCCGTTTGCCGCTCACCTGGTTGAGCGAAGCCTGTCACGAACCGCTTCGGCAGGCCATGCGCCAGTCGGGCGTCCTGGTTTAATTGAGGAAGTACAACGCATGAAGCGAATGGCCGGACTTTCCGCACTTGCCTTGATTATCTCCAGCACCAGTGGCTGCGGATGGGTCTGGGGCCCGGAAGGTTACTTCCGCGACCGTGGTAGCGATTACCTGGAAGCGCAACAGACTGCACCGATGCAAATCCCGACCGATGTCAGCGTCGCCAAACGCCTGGATCCGCTGTTGCCGATCCCGCGTAACGTGGCGGATGACAGCGTCAAGGGCGAATACGTCGTTCCCCGTCCACAGCCGCTCTCGGCCTTGGCCGATGCCAGCGACTACACCCTGCAGAAGAGCGGCGATTCAAGCTGGGTCATGGCCCAGCATCCGCCGGCCGAAGTCTGGCCCGTGGCGATCCAGTTCTTCCAGGACAACGGTTTCCGCCTGGATGAGCAGCGCCCGCAAACGGGCGAGTTCACCACCACCTGGCAACGTGCCGATGAGCTGTCCGCCGCCGTGGCCAAGCGCTTGAGCGCCGCCGGTGTCGGTGCCGACAGTGAAAGCCGCGTGCGGGTTCGCATCGAGCCGGGCGTGCAGCGCAACACCAGTGAAATCTACGTGGTCAGCGCCGAGCGTCCCGCTGGCAGCACTGCCGATGTGGCCTTCACCAACCGTTCGGTCAACACCGGGCTGGACGCCGCGCTGGTGGACGACATGCTCGCCAGCATGAGCCGTACCGCAGAACAGGGCGGTTCGGTTTCGATGCTTGCATCCCGGGATTTCGACGTTCCGAGCCGCGTCAGCCTGAGCGAAGACGGCAGCGGCAACCCGGTGCTCAACGTCGGCTCCGACCTGGATCGCGCCTGGTCGAGTGTGGGTCGTGCGCTGGAGCAGGGTGAATGGCGGGTGGAAGACATCAACCGCAGCCTGGGCCTGTACTACATCAACCTCGCCGAAAAGGCCGAGAATAAAGATGAGAAACCGGGTTTCTTCAGTGGTCTGTTCGGCAGTAAGCCGGACAAGGAAGAAATTGAAGCCCGCGCCGAGCGTTATCAGGTTCGCCTGAGCAAGGTGGGTGACAACGTTCAGGTGACTGTCGAGAAAAACATCAACACCGTGGCGCCGGCCGATGTGGCCCGCCAGGTGTTGAGCGTGATTCAGGATAACCTGGGCTGATCCGATGCGTTTTGCCGTTCTCGGCAGCGGTAGCCAAGGGAACGGCACGCTGATAGCCAGCGCCGGCACGTATGTGCTGGTCGATTGTGGTTTCTCCTTGCGAGAAACCGAGAAGCGCCTGTTGCGCCTGGGTGTGCACCCGGCGCAACTGAGCGCGATACTCGTGACCCACGAACATGCCGACCACGTGCATGGCGTGGGTTTGCTGTCTCGGCGCTACAATCTGCCGGTATACCTGAGCCGCGGAACACTGGAGGGCCTGCGTAAGCCCCTCGAACCTGCAGGCTTGGTGGCCGGTGGTGAGCAACTGCGCATTGGTGCCCTGGAGGTCAGCGTGGTCAGCGTGGCGCACGACGCCCGGGAGCCCACGCAGTATGTGTTCAGCGACGGTGAGCGGCGCTTTGGGTTGCTGACCGACCTGGGTTCGTATTGCGACAGGGTGATGGACAGCTACCGCGATCTCGATGCTTTGATGATCGAGTCCAACCACTGCCGTGACATGCTGGCGCGCGGGTACTACCCGTACTTTCTCAAGCAGCGGGTAGGCGGGGAGCGCGGACATTTGAACAACCACCAGGCGGCGTTCCTGGTGGCCGAGTTGGGCTGGCAAGGCCTGCAACACCTGGTCCTGGCCCATCTGAGCAGCAAGAACAACCTGCCGCAGCTGGCCCGGCAATGTTTCGTCGACACCCTTGGGTGCGACCCGGACTGGCTGCAACTGGCCGATCAAGATTCAGGGCTCGACTGGCGACATATCGCCTAGCCCATCTACTTAGCAAGCGGAGCCCATCATGGAAAAACGTGAAGAACTCTACCGCGGCAAAGCCAAATCGGTTTACAAGACCGACGACGCAGACCGCTTGATCCTGCTGTTTCGCAACGACACCTCGGCGTTCGACGGCAAGCGCATCGAACAGCTGGACCGCAAGGGCATGGTGAACAACAAGTTCAACGCCTTCATCATGCAGAAACTCGAAGCCGCTGGCGTGCCGACCCAATTCGACAAGTTGCTGGGCGACAACGAGTGCCTGGTCAAGAAGCTGGACATGATCCCGGTCGAATGCGTCGTGCGTAACTACGCCGCCGGCAGCCTGGTCAAGCGCCTGGGTGTGGAAGAGGGCATGAAGCTCAACCCCTACACCTTCGAGCTGTTCCTGAAGGACGACGCCAAGGGCGACCCGTTCATCAACGAATCTCACGTCGTGGCATTCGGTTGGGGCACCGCCGAGCAACTGGCGCGCATGAAGGAATTGTCCCTCAAAGTCAACGAAGTGCTGACCAAGCTGTTCGACGACGCCGGCCTGCTGCTGGTGGACTTCAAGCTTGAGTTCGGCGTGTTCAGCGACGGCTCCATCGTCTTGGGTGACGAATTCAGCCCGGACGGCTGCCGCCTCTGGGACAAAGACACCAAGAAGAAGATGGACAAAGACCGCTTCCGCCAGGGCCTCGGTGACGTCATCGAAGCCTACGAAGAAGTTGCCCAGCGTCTGGGCGTACCGCTGTAATCGACGCAAGCATCTGATAGCACGGAAAAAATTTCGCCCGGGGGTTCGCTTCCGGCGAATGTGCTGGTATGATGCGCGCCACTGGAGAGATGCCGGAGTGGCCGAACGGGACGGATTCGAAATCCGTTGTACTGGCGACAGTACCTAGGGTTCAAATCCCTATCTCTCCGCCATAATTGAATACGACTAAGCCCCTGAAATGGTTGAACATTTCAGGGGTTTTTTCGTTTTTGGCGTTTGGTTTAGGGCATACGTCGGCATTACTGGTAAGCGCCATGTATCTATTCATTTTCTACATTCCATTTGATTGAGGGCCTTCTTACCATTTGTCATCGAGTCGCCAAACCCGAGCTGCTCTTACGAACGACGCTTGGACTATAGGGCCCTTCTGTAGAAATCCTCAATCAGATGATGAGTCAGAAAATTCCCTGAATTATGTGGGCGGTAAATGTCAGAAAATTCCCCGCCGCTCCTGCCTCCAACCCACCTTTTTCTTCCACCCCGACCCACTCCGCAACCTGCATAACCACAGCCTTCCCAACGGCGAAAGCTTTGTGTCAATCAGACTAATGGTCTATAGCTCAAGGCATGCCTGCCGATAGGTAAGCTAACCCCCATAGAAGGAGTGCCCCCCATGATGCGGTTCTTTGCCGACCTGGGTTTTCGCTGGAAAATCACCCTGCCGATTGCTTTCCTGGCGCTGTTGTTGGTGTTAATGGGGTGGTCGGGCATGCGTGGCATTGATCAGGTGACGCAGTCCAGCACACAGCTGACCAAGCGTTACTTGCCGGCCATCAGCCTGTTGCTCAATGCCGATCGCGATCTCTATCAGGCCTTCGTGGCTGAGCGCAGCCTCCTTGACGGTCATGCGGACGAGCATCTGACGGCGCTGAGCGCCAGTCATGAGGAGAATACGACGCAGGCTTTTGATCGTGTGCAGCAATACGCCGCGATGCAGCCGGGGGCCGAAGCGCTGGCGTTGGTCAGTCAGTTCAATGACGGTTTCGCCAAGTGGAAGCAGGTTTCGCGACGGGTCATGGAGCTGTCCGTGGGGGATATGGAGGCGGCCAGCAAACTGAGTTTTGGTGACAGCGAACGCCTGTTCGATACCATGCGTGATTCCATCGACAAGTTGGGCGAGCTGGAAGATCAGGCGTCCCACCGCGAGGGTGACGCGGCGATAGAAAATGGCGAGGAAGTGGGGTTGCATCAGGGCGGCATTCTGTTGATCGGTCTGCTTGGCTGCATTCTGGTGGTGGTTGCCCTGCCAATGGTCGTGTTGCGCCCTATGCGTCGCTTGCTCAGCCGCGTCGAGCAGATTGCAGAGGGTGGCGGCGATTTGAAGGCGCGTCTTGAGGTCCGTTCGGCTGACGAACTGGGCCAGCTCGGTAGCGCGTTCAACCGCTTTCTCGACAAACTGCAGCCGCTGATCGCCGAGGTGGGCCGGGTGACCGGAGAGGTCGATGCCGCGGCACGCGCCATGGCCAGCATGGCCGCGACCAACGACCAACTGATCAGCAGCGAGCATGCGGCGCTCGATCAGGTCAGCACCGCCGCGACTCAGATGAGCGCCGCCGTGCATGAAGTCGCTCACAACGCGCTGAACGCCTCGGACGCCGCACAACAGGCCACCAGTCAGTCCCGCGATGGCGCCGAGGTTGTCAGCAGCACCATCGAATCGATCCGCCAACTGGCCCAGGAAGTGGAAAGCGCATCGGGAACCATCGAAGCCTTGGCCCAGGAAACGTCCAGCATCGGCGCGGTCCTCGAGGTGATTCGTGGCATCGCTGAACAGACCAACCTGCTTGCGCTGAACGCCGCCATCGAGGCTGCGCGGGCCGGTGAACAAGGCCGCGGTTTTGCCGTCGTGGCTGACGAAGTCAGGGCGTTGGCGGCACGGACCCAGGATTCGACCAAAGACATCCAGGTCCGCATCGAGCGCTTGCAATCGGGCGTCGCCAAGGCCGTACAAGCGATGCACGTCGGTAGCACCAAGGCCCGTGACAGCGTCGAGCGGGCGGCGAGTGTGGATCAGGTGCTCAGCGGCACCGGCGGTTCCATACAGCGGATCAACGACATGGCCGCGCAGATCGCCAACGCTTGTGAAGAGCAGAGCAGCGTCACTGAGGAAATCGCCCGTAACATCTCCGATATCCGCGACCTGTCCAACGAAGCGGCGCAGAACTCTGCCCAGAGCATGCATGCCAGCCAGCAGCTTTCCGGCCTCTCGAGGACATTGGCGGAATTGACCGGCCGTTTCCGCACCTGAGGCAGGCGCGATCGTGGCCTCCCTCCCACCCTTGGCGGCGCTCACTGGCGACCGCTTGCGGGCCCTGCATCAGGACGGTTTTGTCCTGATGCCTGCGGTGTTGAACACCGCGACACCTCGCCAGCGGCGCCTGTTGGGTGATCATCAGGAGGTCGAGTACGATTGACCCCGGTATCGGTTACGTCACGGGGCGACGTCAGATCCAGACATCATTGACTGCTGTTCGCTCATTGGTTTCTTCGCCTGTGTTGATGACGCCGCGAGGCTCGATCAACAGCAATTTCACTTCCAGTGCGGCGCTGGGCTTGTGCTCGACACCTTTTTTCACCACGTACATCTCGCCCGCGCCAATCGTCACCGCGCCGTCGCGAAAATCAATTCGAAGCTCGCCTTCCAGCACGATGAAGGTTTCATCGGTGTCGGCGTGAGTGTGCCAGATGAAGTCTCCTTCGAGCCGGACGATCTTGAACTGGTAGTCGTTCATTTCGGCCACGACTTTCGGGGCCCACTGGTCCTGGAAGAGTGTGTATTTCTGAGCGAAATTGATGGGGGCGTAGTGAGTGCTCATGGGGATGCTCATCTTGTGAAGGGGGTGAGAGCGACCTTACAGCCTGAGCTTGAGCGGGTATTGGATGATTGTGCAGCTTTTTTGGGGGCGGGCGCCCGGCGTTAACGCAGCATTTTCATCCAGCGTGCCGGTGAAATACCGAACGCCTGGGTATGCAACCGGGTCATGTGGCTCTGATCGAAAAAGCCGCACGCCAGGGCGGCTTCACTCAATGGCATGCCGTGGATAACCAGGTGCCGGGCTTTATTCAGGCGGCGCTGGTTGATATACCGATAGGGGCTGGTGCCGTACAGCGCTCGAAAGTCCCGGGACAGGCTCCATCGATCCCGCCCACTTGCCTGGACCAGATCATCCAGGCTGATGGGTTGGTCAAGGGCATCGTGAATGAACAGTCGGGCGCGTTCTGCCGCCGAGTAGTCAATCAACCGCCGTCCGCGCCGGTTACCCGCTGCGCTGTCGAGGGCCTGGGCCACATCGTAGAGGCCGTCCTCCTCTTCCAGCGGATCGAGCGGATGATCCAGGCTGCGCAATAGTCTGCGGGTAGCGACATTAAGGTGAGGATCGTTCGACAACCCTCCTTCAATGAAGGGCAAGGGTTTGCCGCCCAGCACTTGCTGGATCACGGAGGGCTCTACGTAGAACATCCGGTAGCGAAAGCCCTCGCTCGTGCCTGCTTCGCCATCGTGAACTTCATCCGGGTGCAGGACGATGGTTCCGCCGGGCTGGCTATGGCGTTTGCTATGGCGGTAATTGAAACTCTGAACACCGCAGAGCGTGACGCCGATGGCGTAGGTGTCATGCCGGTGGGTGGTGTAGCCATGGCCACTGAAATAGGCTTCGATGCGTTCCATTTTTCTTGATTCAGGAGCCCGCACCAGCCAGTCGCGATCACGGTTTGATGGAGTCATTTAGACCGGCCTCTCGCTTTTTGTCTGCACACGATACCTGTCTGATAGGCCTTGGCGCAGTAAAAAGCGAGACCCGGATTCAGGTCGCAGCAAGCTGCTTGTTACGCGGGACAGCTTACTGGTCGGTACAGTGCGTGGCTGCTTCAGATTTCTTTCACGGGTGTCTCGCCCTGGGCGCTCTTGATCAGCCCGATAACGTGAAGGCAGTCAGCCTTGTTCACATAGGATTCGCCGCTGGCGATCGTTTCATGGTTGCCGGCTCTCAAGCGCCACCGCCATTGGCCTTTTCCAGTGTTCTGGGTGCCTCGGGTCTGCCTGTAGATCTCAAAGTACATCGGTTCGCTCCCTGCGATTAATTCATTCAAGACATGTTTTGAACATGTTTCGCAAGCCTAGCCAAACGGGTACTTTTCGCTACCGCAAATACGTTTCCAATAGTGATGAAATATTGCCAATAATTGCAGCGCTGTCGCGTAAGTGAATGCGCGCGTGGGCGATGGATGAATCGCAACGTTCGCGATGGTCGGCGCCTGGAGCCGACGACCGGTGGCGAACCGGCCACCGTCGACCCAACAAAACCTGCGTGAGCAAAGTCAAGTCGAGGTATGGTTGCGACGGCTGAAACCACATCGTCATATTTTCGAACAGGAGTCGAATACATGCCTCACCTGCACATGGAGTACACCGCCAACCTGCCCAAGTTGGACGAGGGGGTCGTACTGTTGCGCCTGAATAATGCGCTGGTGGCTTCCGGTCAGTTTGCTGCCGAATCGGACATCAAAAGCCGGGCTTTGAAAATCGAGAATTTCCTGGTGGGCACGGTTTTCGAAAAGCGAGGTTTCGTGCACGTGAAGCTGGCCTTGTTGAGCGGCCGTTCGCCAGAGGTCAAGAAGCAGTTGGCCGAAAAACTGCTGGCCGTGATCCAGGAGGTGGGCGACTGGCCAGCTGACGTTTCCGTGCAACTGTGCGTGGAAATC
Source organism: Pseudomonas halotolerans (assembly GCF_039581215.1). Taxonomy (NCBI): domain Bacteria; kingdom Pseudomonadati; phylum Pseudomonadota; class Gammaproteobacteria; order Pseudomonadales; family Pseudomonadaceae; genus Pseudomonas; species Pseudomonas halotolerans. The sequence continues at coordinate 62,230 of NZ_JBCNTJ010000008.1, read as the reverse complement.
CTCGACATCGATCGAGGCCCCTATGCCAAGGCGGTCGTCGGCGTTTGAGGGGCTGATGCCTCGGGCCTTGACGATCCGCTCGCGCAGCCAGGCGCTATCAGCGTTCTGGTTGCACGGGGGTGTTCAAGGTGAATCCCGGCAAGCCTTCAGGCGCTTGATGGCTTGCCGGGCGGGATCAACCGTGGCCGCGCCGGCATGACACAGGTTGATGCTCTGCAAGATGGTGCGCACGTGGTTGTACATGCCCTCGGCTTTATAAGTGGGGCGCATGCCGGTGCGGGTGTTGATGAACAACTCGTCGTCGAAACAGGTCCGCAGTTTTTTGAGGCAGTAGCTGACCGTTGACTGGCTGACACACAGCGCCTCGGATACACCGGTCACGCTGCTTTGCTCGTACACGGCGTTAAATACCATGAGGTCTTGCATATCGAGTTTTCTGAGGGAGTTACTGTTCAGCATCCGTTCTGTCTCTCTCTGAGCTCCTTGCGCGGATCTTGCGCAAACCAGACCCTTGATCCTAACGGAACGATCGTCCCAGGAGAATGCCAGGCAAGCGCTTTCACGGTCGGGAGTGGGACAGATAAAGTAATGAACACGACAGATCGATCAGCACTGGATGCTCTGGCCGATTGTTTAGTCTGTGGCGATCCAAGCTCCATCAAATCGAGGTTTAACCGACTTTGGTGGCGTGGGACGCTGTCAGGGTGTGTTTTCTGTGATGTCTTTTATGGACGGTTGGCCCGCAGCACTCCAATACCCGTCATACGCCGCAATGGGGCCGGTCGGCAGGTTTATGTCCGGTGTCTCTCCCACGCTTTGTGCGCTGCCTTCTGAACTGGCATTTTGGGCGCTCTGGCATTGCCGCCATGCCCGTCCTCCAGATACTTGTATTTCCTGTTGATCCTTAAACAGTGTTCGTTGATCGCGAGCACAGGCTGACGGTGCTTTGTCGCCCGTCCGACATGAAAATACGAGCATTCTCATGAGTTCTGCCCACCTCTCTTTTGCCCCCCTGCATCAAGCCCAGGCGTTCCTGGAGCAAAATCCGGATATTGAGTTGTTCGAGCTGTTTATCCTCGACAGCAACGGTGTGCCTCGGGGCAAACTGCTGCACCGCGATGAGTTGCTGGCGCTTTACGAAAGTGGACGGCCCTTGCCCAGTACCATTCTCGGCTTGACCATCAATGGCGATGACGTGGAAAACTCCGGGCTGGTATGGGAGGTTGGCGACATCGATTGCCGGGCTTATCCCATCAGCGGCAGCTTGCAGCGAATGCCCTGGCGGCTGATCCCCACTGCCGCCGTGCAGGTCAGCATGCATCCTCAGGAAGGCATGCCTGCCACCATCGCCGATCCGCGTTACCTGCTCAGCCAAGTGATCGACGCGTTGCAGGCCGATGGCTATTACCCGGTGATGGCGGCGGAGCTGGAGTTCTATCTTTTGGATGCGCAGCGCGACAGCCAGGGCCGACCACAACCGGCGCGGGACGCTGATGGCGGCCGGCCACGTGCCACGCAGGTCTATGGCTTGCGCGAGCTGGAACAGATCGAGCCATTCCTGGCGGACCTCTATGCCGCCTGCAAGTCCCAGGGCATCCCGGCCCGAACGGCCATTTCCGAATACGCGCCGGGCCAGGTGGAAATCACCCTCCAGCACCGTACCGATGCCTTGCAAGCCATGGATGAAGCGGTGCGCTACAAGCGTCTGGTCAAAGGCGTGGCGCATAAACACGGCATGCAGGCGTGTTTCATGGCCAAGCCGTTCGCGGAACTGGCGGGTTCGGGCATGCACATGCACGTCAGCCTGGCGGATCGCGAGGGCCATAACCTGTTTGCCAGCGAAGCCGCCGATGGCACGCCGCTGCTGCGTCATGCGGTGGGCGGGATGCTCGACACGTTGCTCGACTCACTGCTGATGTTCTGCCCGAATGCCAATTCCTACCGGCGATTCCAGAGCAACAGCTACGCGCCGCTGGCGGCCACCTGGGGCGTGGACAATCGCACCGTGAGCCTGAGGGTACCGGGCGGGCCGGCGTTTTCGCGGCATATCGAACATCGTATTTGTGGTGCCGACGCCAACCCCTATCTGGCCGCCGCCGCCATATTGGCCGGCATCCATCGCGGCATTCGTGAACAGTGCGATCCCGGTGCGCCGGTAGAGGGCAACGGCTATGCCCAGGCGAGTGAATTGCTGCCCACCGACTGGCTCACCACCATACGCACGCTTGAAGCCTCGAGCTGGGCCAGGCAAGCATTTGGGGACGAATTTCTCAGGGTGTACCTGGCGGTCAAACGCGCCGAATACCGCCAGTTCATGGGCGAGGTAGGCGAGCAGGACTGGCGTTGGTATATCCATCAGGCCTGAAATGAGCGACCAGCTGCACGTCGGGTCGGACGTGTGGCTTGTTATTTGAAAAATTATTTAATAGCAACTTTTTCACGAAAAATTGATAGTGGCCTGCCTAGAGTTTGCGTGGCCGTAGCACAGTTTTTTTCTAACTTTCCTGCGGTATTTGCTTTCCATCGCGCAACTTCCAGGAAACGTTAAACCTCATGCTGACTATTAAACCTGTGCGTCCCGAATGGGTGACGCTGGTCGCCAGTGTCTTTTTATTAGTGGGCTTTAACGCCGTGCTCTGGCAGCACCTGCATAGCATTACGGCAGGTGACGGCGGGGGCGTGCTGATCGGCGTGGCGTTTGCGGTGCTGGTGTTGTTCGCCTTCAACCTGGTACTGACAATGGTGGCGTTCCGTGGGCTGCTCAAGCCTGTGCTGATCGTGCTGTTTCTGACCAGCGCCGGTGTGGCGTACTTCATGGCTCAGTATGGCGTACTGATCGATGCCGGGATGTTTCGAAACTTCGCTGAAACCAATGCCACGGAAGTGCGTGATTTATTGTCGTTGAAGTTGTTTGCCTACTTCGGTCTGTTAGGCGTGTTGCCGTCCTGGTTATTATTTAAAACGCCGATCAGTTATCGCCGCTGGCCCAAAGAGCTGTTAAGCAAGTTGGTGGTGAGTGGGGTGTCGGCGGCGGTGATCGGCGTGGTCGCCCTGGCCAATTACCAGGGGTTGTCTTCATTGTTTCGCAATCACCACGAATTGCACCTGATGGTGGTGCCGAGCAACTACATCGGTGCGTCGATCGGGTACTTGCGCGAGCAGGTCGCGGCGGCCAAACAACCCTTCATCACCTTGGGTGAGGACGCGAGTCGCAATCCGGTCTGGCAAACCCATGCCCGCAAGTCCCTGACCGTACTGGTGGTGGGGGAGAGCGCCCGTGCCGAGAACTTCGGCATTCTGGGCTATAGCCGCGATACCACGCCGCAACTCAATCAAGAAGCCGGCCTGATCGCCTTCACTGATGTGCATTCCTGCGGTACCGAAACCGCGGTATCGGTGCCGTGTATGTTTTCCAACATGGGCCGCAAGAACTACGACGCCAGCAAGGCCAAGAACGAAGAAGGCCTGCTGGATGTGCTCAAGCGTGCCGGGCTGGAGGTGATCTGGCGTGACAACCAGTCGGGCTGCAAAGGCACTTGCGACCGGGTCACTGTGCAGGACGTCAGCAATCTCAAGGACCCGACCCTGTGCGCCAACAGCGAGTGTCGCGACGAAATTCTGCTCCAAGGCCTGCAACATTTCATCGACACCCTCGACAAGGACACCGTGCTGGTGCTCCACCAAATGGGCAGTCACGGGCCGGAGTATTTCAAGCGCTATCCCAAGCAATACGAACATTTCACCCCAGTGTGCCAAAGCAATGCGCTGAACAATTGCAGCCGCCAGAGCATCGTCAACGGCTACGACAACACGCTGGTGTACACCGACCATGTGCTATCGACCCTGATCGACTTGCTGCGGGCCAATCAGGACAAGGTCGACACCGCCATGCTGTACCTGTCGGACCATGGCGAGTCCCTGGGCGAATACAACCTTTTTCTCCATGGCACGCCCTACATGCTCGCCCCGGAACAACAGAAACACGTGGCGATGCTGGCGTGGTTTTCCGACAGCTATCAGAAGTCCTTTTCGGTCGACACCCATTGCCTGCAGATGAGCCGGGACAAGCCCTTGAGCCAGGACAATCTGTTCCATTCGATGCTCGGGCTGCTGGAGGTCAACAGCAAAGTTTACAACCGCGACCTGGACCTGTTCGCCGGTTGCCGTGGCGCGGTCATTGACGGCGTGCTGGCCCGGCAGTGAGCGCCTCGACCTTTTTTTCACGTATCGGTGGTTAGCCTGTTCCCATTCATCTTTGCCAAGAGCGGCTGGTATGTCCGGGCAACCCCCATCCCCCGTAGAGCTCGAGTTCGCCAGGCATCACGACCGGGAACACGCGCGCATCTGCCGTCAAGCGGCGCCCAAGCGACTGCGCTTGGCGTTCTGGCGTGATGAGCAATTGGTCCGCAATGCCTTGAAAGCAGCCGGTGAGCCGGGACTGGTGCTGGATGTGACCTGTGGCGCGGGTCGGTTCTGGCCGGTGCTGGCCGAACACGCCAATCGGGTGATCCTGGCGGCGGACCCCTCGCCGGACATGCTCGATCACGCCCGAACCCACCATGGCGGCGCGTTGCTGGAACGGGTCACGACCTTTCCCAGTTCGGCATTCACCCTCGGCCTGTCGGCTAACGCGGTGGACTGTATTTTGTGTCTGCAACTGTTTCGGCACCTCAGGGCCAGCGAGCATCGGCTGGCGCTGCTGCGCGAGTTTCATCGGGTCAGTCGTGACACGGTGATTGTGTCGGTGCAAATTGAGGGGCGCCTCAACATCGGACCTGCGCCGCACCGCGAACTGGCCGATAAGGCTGAAGTTGAAGCCGAGTTCCGCCAGGCCGGTTTCACCCTGCTGTGGTTCCAGGATTTTCTGCCCGGTTTTGCGCTGACGCGGGTTTATGCGTTGTGCAAGGCCGGTTAATTTCCGATGTAGGACTATTCTTGCCTTCGCGCAGGCGATTTCTCTCAGGCTCCCGCTCTATGGATGCTCGCAATCGCTGGCGGCGATATATACTGCGCGCCATTCTTCAAGGGAGAGCCGTGTGGCCATCGATATTCACTGGATTCGCGACAACGATAGCCTCGGTCAGTTTTGCGACGAATGGCAGCAGTTGCCATTCGTCGCCCTCGACACTGAATTCATGCGGGTCGACACGTTTTATCCCATTGCCGGTTTGTTGCAGATCGGCGACGGTGAGCGTGCCTATCTGATCGACCCCTTGACCATCGACAACTGGAAACCCCTGGCCGCGTTGCTGGAAAACCCGGCAGTGCTCAAGGTGCTGCACGCCTGCAGCGAAGACCTTGAAGTGCTGCTGCGCTTGACCGGCAGCCTGCCCGCGCCGCTGTTTGACACTCAATTGGCCGCCGCCTACCTGAACCTGGGTTTTTCCATGGGTTATTCCCGGCTGGTGCAGGACGTGCTGGGTCTCGAGTTGCCCAAGGGCGAAACCCGCTCTGATTGGTTGCAAAGGCCGCTGTCCGACACGCAGATCAGCTACGCCGCTGAAGATGCGGTGCATCTGGCGGAAGTTTTCGTACAGTTGCGCCCGAAGCTTTCTGACGAGAAATATGCCTGGGTCCTGGAGGATGGCGCCGAACTGGTGGCCAACCTGCGTCGCGAAGTCGACCCCTATGAGGTCTATCGCGAGGCCAAGCTGGCCTGGAAACTTTCCCGTGCCCAACTGGCCGTGCTGCGCGAGCTATGCGCCTGGCGCGAGCGGGAAGCGCGGGCCCGTGACCTGCCGCGCAACCGGGTCATCCGCGAGCATTCGCTGTGGCCCCTGGCCCGCACTCAGCCGGATAACCTTGGTGCGCTGGCGAAAATCGAAGACATGCACCCGCGTACCGTGCGCCAGGACGGCGAGTTCCTGCTGGAGCTGATTAAACGCGCCGCCAGCCTGCCGCCCGAACAGTGGCCGCCCGCCGTGGCCGAACCCTTGCCCATTGAGGCCTCGGCGCTGGTCAAGCGTCTGCGGGCACTGGGGCAGGTTGAGGCCGAGCGCCTGGGGATCGCCCCTGAACTGATGCTGCGCAAGAAAACCCTTGAAGCGCTGATCAAGAGCGGCTTTCCCGAGGGTCCTTACCAATTGCCCGATTCGCTGCGTGGCTGGCGCCGCGAATTGATGGGCCAGGCGCTGCTCGATAGCCTGGCCACCGCCGGAGAACAGCCTTGAAACGTATCTGCTCGATCTACCGAAGCTCGAAGAAAAACGAGATGTACCTGTATGTGCTCAAAAGCGATGCCCTGGAGCGCGTGCCCGAGCCCCTGATGGCTGCCTTTGGCAAGGCGATCCATGCCTTTGACCTGGTGCTGAGCCCCGAGCGCAAGTTGTCCCGGGAAGACATCAACCTGGTGCTGGAAAACCTCGATACTCAGGGTTATCACTTGCAGATGCCACCGGCTGAAGACGAATACATCGAGCATCTTCCGGATGAGTTGCTGCGACGCAACGACCCGGTCTGACGGTACCCTGAGGCACCCGTCCCGGGCGTCTCTTGAAACACTGGAATGGTTTAATGGCGATGGCCGCAAGGATGGAGCGACACTCTGTCGGCGGTCGTCTGCATCGTTTTTGAAAGGTTTGATCCATGCGCGTTCTGATTGCCGAACACGACCACGCGGTGTATGCCCAGCTTCTGCGACAGGCTGCACCCGATCTAGAAGTCCTGACCAGTGGCGACTCCGCCGAACTGTCGCGACTGGCCGCCGACTGCCCGGTCTGGCTGGGCCAGCCCGACCTGCTGGCCACCCTGTTGCGTCAAGGCCATCAGCCCCAGTGGCTGCAATCGACCTGGGCGGGCATCACACCGCTGCTGGCCGAGGGCTTGACGCGTGATTATCGCCTGACCCGTGCGGTGGGCATTTTTGGCCAGGTGATGGCCGAGTACGTGCTGACCTACATGCTCGGCCATGAGCGCGAGGTGCTGGCGAGGCTGGTCAGCCAGGTCGAGCGCAAGTGGGACAATCGTCAGGGCCAGAGTCTGGCCGGGCGCAAGGCATTGATCGTCGGCACCGGCGATATCGGCCAGCGCGTGGCGCAGTTCCTGGTGCCGTTTGGCGTGCAACTGTATGGCATTGCCAGCGAAGCCCGGGAGCTGGAGCCTTTCATCGAGGTCGGGGCGTTGAAGGATCTGCCGCGCATGGTGGGCGAGGTGGATTACGTGATCAACCTGCTGCCCAACACGCCGGACACCCACGATATTTATGACGCGGCGCTGTTCAAGCAGTTCAAGCCTACTGGCCTGTTCATCAATGTCGGGCGCGGCGTGGCCGTGGTCGATGCGGATCTGGTGCAAGCCTTGAAAGAAGGGCACCTGGCCGGTGCGGTGATCGACGTTTGCCGCCAGGAGCCGTTGCCACAGCGGCACCCGTTCTGGACCGCCTGGGGCCTGCTGTTGACCGGCCATAGCTCGGCTCCGACGTCGCCGGCGATGATGGTGCAGTTGTTTCTGGAAAACCTGCGGGCCTACCAGGCCGGCGAAACCGCGTTGCGCGGGGAAGTGGATTTCGATCGGGGCTATTAAGGCCAGCACCCATCCGATTGTGGGAGCGAGCCTGCTCGCGATAGCGGTGTGTCAGTCGGTCTCAAGGCTGGCTGATCCGACGCTATCGCGAGCAGGCTCGCTCCCACAGTTGATCTTCTGCGCTCGCCCAATCGGTGTTCTCGGCCAATCCATTGACGGACTTCGCCAGCGCAACGCCCTACCGACAGTCGCCCATGCTTGGCCTGAAGCAGCCCCGGCACTAGACTGACGACCTTTTCACCACCTGATGCTGAATGCTTGAGCCATGGCCGCCAAAGTCGAACCGTTCTGGATACGTAAAACCCTCGATCAGCTCGATGCGCAGGAATGGGAATCGCTGTGTGACGGCTGTGGCCTGTGCTGTCTGCAAAAACTCGAAGACGAAGACGACAACAGCGTCTACTACACGCGCATCGCCTGCAAATTGCTGGACCTGAAAACCTGCCAGTGCACCGACTATCCCCGGCGCCGCGACTTTGTTCCCGATTGCATCCAGCTCACGCCGGGCAAGGCCGATGAGTTCAAATGGTTGCCGCCGACCTGCGGCTATCGCCTGGTCAGCGAGGGCAAGGACCTGCCGTTGTGGCACCACCTGGTCTGTGGCGATCGCGATGCTGTGCACCACGAACGCATTTCCCAGTCGGGGCGTATGCTCGCCGAAGGCAGCGTGCCCGAGGATGATTGGGAAGATCATCTGATTTTTCGCGCCGGCTGAATGCCAGGCATCGCACCATCAGGGAGAACCCATGGCTGCAGGATTGAAAAGGATGCTGGCAGCCGGGCTGTTGGCGCTGTGCGGGCCGCTGTGGGCGGCGCAGAAGGTCGATCTGGATTATCACGTGCAACTGTTGCCGCAAAGCGATCAGGCCGAAGTGCGCCTGACCCTGGCGCGGGGCTCGGCGGTGCGCAGCCTGGACTTCGACCTCGGCGATGGCAGCCGCTACAGCCACTTCAAGGCCGACGGTCAATGGCGGCTCATCCCTGGCAAGCAAACACGCGGTGTTTGGCGTCCCAGCGCCGACAAGGCGAGCCTGAGCTATCGCGTGCGCGTCAGTAAGACTCGCAAGAACGGTACGTTTGAAACCCGTATGACCCCGGGATGGGGGCTGCTGCGCGGCGACGATCTTGTGCCGCCGGCCAAGTTGGATCAGCTGGATGGCACTGAGCTGGTGTCACGCCTGCAATTTGAGCTGCCCGACGGCTGGAAAAGCATCGAAACGCCCTGGCCGCGCATCGGCAAGCAACGCTTTCGCATCGACAACCCGGCGCGGCTGTTCGATCGCCCCACCGGCTGGATGCTCGCCGGTAAACTCGGCAGCCGCCGCACGCGTCTGGGAGAGACCGAGGTGACGGTGGCCTCGCCCCAAGGCCAGGGCATGCGCCGGATGGATGTGCTGACGCTGCTGACGTTCGTCTGGCCGCAGGTGCAGGCGCTGGTGCCGCGTCATCCCGGCAAGCTGCTGATCATCGGCGCGTCAGACCCGATGTGGCGTGGTGCCCAGGCCGGGCATGAGTCGATTTATCTGCACAGTCGCCCCGCTCTGGTGAGCGAACGTGGCCATAGCCCGATGTTGCGGGAACTGGTGCAGATGCTGGCGCGGGTCAAAGACCGTGAGCGCAGTGACTGGATCAGCGAAGGGCTGGCCGAGTACTACGCCATCGAATTGCTGCGCCGGGCCGGCGGCATGAGTGATGAGCGCTATCAGGCCCTCAATGACCGCCTCGCCCGTGACAGCAAAGGCGTCACCACCTTGCGCGGTGAGCAGATCGGAACCGCGACGCAGGCCAAGGCGGTGTTGCTGTTGCAGGAGCTGGACCGCGAGATTCGTTTGAAAACCCGCAACAAACGCTCGCTCGATGACGTGCTGCAGGCTGCGATGCGCCTGGAGACGGTCGATACCGAGGAGTTTGTCCAGCTCAGCGAGAGCGTTCTGGGGGAGAGTTCTACCGTTCTGGATAGCAAGTTACTTCAGTAATACCGCTATCGCGAGCAAGCCTAGTTCCCACACTGGATCTTCGCCGGACGAAATGTTTGGTACGACTCGATCCTGTGGGAGCAAGGCTTGCCCGCGATGAGGCCATCAGCCCCACCGCAAAAGTCAGAGCCCAACCTTGGGCGAATTCAGCGAATCATTCCCCGTCACTGTAGCCGTGCTGGTCGCGGCCTCGGCACTGGCCTTCATGCGGCTCAGCTCATCACCGGCCTGCTCGATGCGGGCACGGGCGTGGTGCAGGTTCTGACGATTCTTTTCCAGCAACGTCTTGGCCGAGCAGTGCCCGGTGATGCCGCGCGCCAGGGCCATGCCGCCGATCGCCAGTTGGGCCAAACCGATCACACCACCACGGCGCAAGCCCTTGCCCATCATCAGGACTCCGCCGGCCAATGAGCCAATGCGTTCCCAGCCATGCACGTTTTGCGGCGGATGAGATTGGAAAGGGGTGGTCTCAATCGGCTCGAACGGGTTGTTATCGCTCATGATCTGTCTCCGGTGTGGGGGTTGGTATAAAACTGACTGCCCGAGCGATTCCCTTGTTCAATCCAATTGCGCACCGATCAGCGGAATTGCGGTCCCGAACGGGTGTTGTTGCCTTTGGCCATGCGGTCGTACAGCACGACGTTGACCGTGGCCGCCAGGTTCATGCAACCGGTGGTGGGGATGTACACCACGTCTTCGCACCAGTCACGGATGTCTTTATCCAGCGAGCCATCTTCCGGGCCGAAGATATACAGCGCCCGGTCCGGGTGAGTGTATTCAGGCAGGGGACGCGCACCGTCCACCAGCTCCACGGCCACTGGCACACAACCCAGGGGCAGGATTTTCTTCAGGTCGTCGATGCCGATCAGCGGGATGTCGTAGTGGACTTTCTTGGTGTCCGTGACGAAGTCCGCGGCGCGCTCATAACGCTTGCCGGTGTAGAACACCGACGCCACGCCGTAGCAGCCGGCGGCACGCATGACCGAACCGACGTTTTCCGGAGATTTGGGGTTGAACAAACCGATGCAGCTGTAGCGTTTGTTGGCCACGGGCGGGGTGCCTTTGGGGAAAAGGCGCGATTATACGGGGAATGGGGGAGGGTGGTCAGGTTCGAGATGTGTGGTGTTTATTTGATCGCCTTCGCGAGCAAGCTCGCTCCCACATTGGAGTTTCGGCGTTCACAAAACCTGTGGGAGCGAGCTTGCTCGCGATGGCGGCCTGACAGCTGTAAATTACTCGTCTTTTTTCATCAACCCCGCCAGCGCGGCAAACGGGTTGTGGGTCGCCTTGGCGATTTTCGGGGTGCTCAGGGAGCCGTCGCCGAAATATTGCTGGTCGGTGTAACGCGAGTGTTCGTTGTCGTGGCAATACAGGCACAGCAGTTCCCAGTTGGAACCGTCCTGCGGGTTGTTGTCATGGTTGTGGTCGCGGTGGTGAACGGTCAGTTCACTCAGGCGCTTGCCGGAAAACTCACGGGCGCAACGGCCACAGACGTGGGGGTACATTTTCAGGGCTTTGTCGCGGTAACCCATTTCCCGGTCACGCTGGGCATCGGCCAGGATGCGATCCAGCTTGGCGGTGTTGGACGGTGGCGTTGACGAACTCATGGGTTCACCTTTGTAAAAAAGACTGATGACGGTTGAACAGAGTTTAGCTCAGCCCTTGAGCTTCTCGGCAATCCAGATGGTGTGGCGGGTGCCTTTGTTGCCATGGGCGAAGACTTGCACCTCTTCGGCCTTGAAGCCGGCCTTTTTCAGTTTGTCGCAAAACTGCCGGTCGGCGCTGGCCGACCATACCGCCAGTATGCCCTTGGGCCGCAGGGCCTTGGCGCAGGCGGCCAGGCCGCCGGTTGAATAGAGCCAGCTGTTGGCTTTCTGTGTCAGGCCTTCGGGGCCGTTGTCGACGTCCAGCATGATGGCGTCGAAGCCTTGGGGTTCGGCTTGCAGCACCTTGGCCACATCTTCCATGCGGATCACAGTACGCGGGTCCGACAATGGACGGCCGGCTTTTTCGCCCAAAGGGCCGCGGTTCCACTCCACCACGCCGGGCACCAGTTCGGCTACCACCACTTCGGCGCTTTTGCCCAGGTGCTTGAGCGCCGAGGCCAGGGTGAAACCCATGCCGAGGCCCCCGATCAGTACGCGCGAGCCGGGACGGCCGGCGACCTTGCGGCAAGGAATTTCTGCCAGGGCGTCTTCGGAGCCGTGCATGCGCGTATTCATCAACTGGCCACCGTCGCCGCCCTGGATCTTGATAACGAAGTCGTCGCCGTACTCGAACAGGCACAGGGCGCCGCCGTTGTCAGGGATGGGGGCGGTGTCCAGCAGAACGAAACGTTTCATGGATGTCTCATGCAAAGGAGGGCAAAGCAGCGCGGTAAGGACTAGCCTGAAGACAGACAATCGCCACGGAGCCATTGATGAAGCGCACCATTCTAACGGCCATTGCCCTGGCAGCGCTCTCGATAAGTTGGGTGCAGGCCCAGCAGCCCACGATTCCGGTAAGCCCACCGAGCATTCCCGGTTCGCCCGGCACGCCTACACCGATGCCATACCCGCCGGTCACGCCCAGCGGCGTGCCCACGCCCGGCCCTGGAAGCGGACCGCCGTTGCTGCCGCCCATCGAAATGCCCAAGCCGCCCAAGGACCAGCCGATACCGGGCATGGAGCCGAAACCGCCAAAGGCCAAGTCGCCGGGTGGGTAGATCCTGGAAAGGTTGAATGATGCAACCCTGTGGGAGCGAGCCTGCTCGCGATAGCGGTGTGTCAGTCAACATCAATGCTGATTGATACACCGCTATCGCGAGCAGGCTCGCTCCCACAGGTGCTGTGGCGCTACGGTCAGACCTGCTGCGCCAGCAACTGCCCATCGGCCATGCGCAGGCGCTTGGACAGGGAGACGGCGAGGGCTCGAATGATTTTGGCGGCGATTTTCGGTGCATCGTTGAGCATTTTTTCCAGGGAATCCTTGCCCAGGTTCAGCAGTTGGCAGTCACTGGCGGCGATGCAACTGGCCGAGCGCCGTTCACCGTCAAGCACCGCCATTTCCCCGAATGCCCGGCCACTGCGCAGCGTGGCGATGGTGACGGGTTGGCCGTCGGGGCCGGTTTTCTGCACGGCCACTTGCCCTGAGTGGATGATGCACATGAAGCTGCCGGCATCGCCCTCGCGAAAAATGGCTTCCCCTTGGGCAATGGCGCTGATGCTGAAGTAGCCCGACGCCGCGGCGAAGTCGACAGGCTGCAACTGGTCGAACAGGCCGCAGTCCATGAGCCAGTCGCGGATTTCGTTGTTCAGTAAGGTCGGTTCTGACATGTTGTCACGGTCTTTTTCTTGTGTCTGGTGCGGTTCAAGGGTTTGGATGTAAGGCGATTCCTTTGTGGGAGCAAGGCTTGCCCGCGATACAGACGACTCGGTCTGTCTGTCAGATCAAGCTGATGCCATCGCGGGCAAGCCTTGCTCCCACAAAGGCTCGCTCCCACACTGACTGTGGTTGTGTCAGGGCCTGTACATGGAGCTAAGACCCGGCCATCCCACAGAGTTCCTCAGACCAACCCCAAAACCTTCAAAACAAATGCATATTCGAGGGCTACGTCACGTAACCCCTGGTAGCGCCCGCTCATTCCGCCGTGGCCGGCACCCAGTTCGGTCTTGAGCAGCAAGGGGTTGTCATCGGTCTTGGTGGCGCGCAATTTCGCCACCCATTTGGCTGCTTCCCAATACTGCACGCGGCTGTCGTTGTAACCGGCGATCACCAGCAGCGCCGGATAGGCCTGGGCCCTGACGTTTTCGTACGGGGCATAGGCTCTGATCCGATCATAGACGGCTGGCTCCTCGGGATTACCCCACTCGTCGTATTCGGTGACGGTCAGCGGCAGGTCCGGGTCGAGCATGGTGTTGAGTACGTCGACGAACGGCACTTCGGCAATCGCCACCTTGAACAGGTCCGGGCGTTGATTGAGCACCGCGCCAATCAACAAGCCTCCGGCACTGCCGCCGCTGATTGCCAGTTGATCGGCGCGGGTGAAGCCATTGGCGATCAAATGCTCGGCGCAGGCAATGAAGTCGCTGAAGGTGTTGTGCTTGTGCTCCTGCTTGCCGGCGCGATACCAGGCTTCCCCCAGTTCTCCGCCGCCACGCACATGGGCAATGGCAAACGCCACGCCACGATCGAGCAGGCTCAGTCGTGAGTGGGAGAACCACGGATCGAGGCTCTCGCCATAGGCGCCGTAGCCATACAGGTACAACGGTACCGGCTGACCGAGGGCTTCGCGTTTGACCACCAGACTGATGGGCACTTGCGTGCCGTCCGGCGCCGTCGCCCACAGCCGCTGGCTGACGTAGTCATCGGCATCGAACGAACCGAGCACCGGGGTTTGCTTGAGTACGACCTGTTCGCCGCTGTCCAGGTCCAGCTGGCGAATCTGCGCCGGACGGTTCAGCGCCTCGTAGCGCAGGCGAATGCGGGGGCTGACGAACTCCAGGCTGTTCTGCACATGCAGGCTGTAGGCCGCGTCCGGCAGTTGCACCCGATACGCCGGTAAACCTTGTGGGTGAACTTCGATGATCGGCAGGCCGCCTTCACGCAGGCTCAGGGTCATGGCGCTGGCGTTCAGGCTCAGGCCGTCGATCATCACCGTGTCGCTGTGGGGGATCAGGTTCTGCCAATCGGCCTCGGTCGGCGCCAGGCCCGTGTCGGCCGCCTGGTACAGCGCGAAGTTGATCCCGTCGCGGTTGCTGCGGATCAGCCAGGTCCACTGACCGTCGCGCAAGCCATGGTCGACGTCGTACTCATGGTTCTCCACCCGCGGCGCCAGGCAGGTGAAAGGCTGATGGGGCTGTGTGGCGTCCAGGACCCAGACTTCACTGGTGGTTTTGCTGCCCAGGGACAGGATCAACTGCCGCTCGGAGCTTGAGCGGTAGCAATGCAGGAAGAAACGCCCGTCCGGCTCATGGAACACTTCTTCGGCCGCCGTGCCGTCCAGGCGATAGCGCCACAGTTTGTGCGGGCGATGGGTGTCATCCAGTTCACCAAAGAACAGCGTCAGGCTGTCGTTGGCCCAGGTCATGCTGCCGTCGCAATCCTCAAAGGACAGTTCGCTGACCTTGTCATTGGCCAGCTCCTTGACGAACAGGGTGTAAATCTCGTCGCCCGTGGTGTCCAGGCTGTAGGCCAGGCGCTGGTGGTCGGGGCTGATGCTGAAGGCACCCAGGGAAAAGAACCCGCCGCCGGCCAGCACGTTGGGGTCCAGCAGCAATTGTTCGCGGCTTTCATCGACGGTCAGGCTATCGTCCGTCGGGCGCGGGCAGCGGTAGTGACGCGGGTATTCGTCGCCGGCCGTGGTGCGGGTGTAATACAGGTACGGACCCCAGGGCGAGGGCAGGGACAGATCGGTCTCCAGGATCCGGCCTTTGATTTCCTGAAACAGGGTTTCGCGCAGTTCGGCCTGGTCAGCCAGTTGCGCGTCCTGATAGCTGTTTTCAGCCTTGAGGTAGTCGAGCACGGCGTCGGTGTCGCGCTCCTGCAGCCAGGCGTAGGGGTCAACACCGGCGTCCCTGCGGGCAATCGGGGCGTTGCAAACGTGGGCAGATAGGGGCATGAAAGGCTCTCGAACGTTGTACGAAATAGGGACTGGTGGCCGGTGTGGTTAGTTCGGTCAGCCACCTGCGGCGGCAGAAATTAACCGACAGATACGGCGGCACAGACCACTCGACAGACGCCGGGGCAGCCTGACGAGCGAAAAGCCGTTACTATAAGCGCCTCTTTGCCTGCCTTGCCATGGACACCATGACCGAGAACGACTATCTGATCGCCTGGGGCCTTTATGCCTTCGCCGCCCTGGGCTGCCTGCTGGTATGGATGCGCATGACCCGCTGGATGTGGCGCGGGTTGCGCGAACCGCTGCGTCTGTTGATGGCGGTGTTGCTGTTCAGCCCCACTATCGTCGACCCCGTGAAGGAGCAGGTTGCTCCGGCCCTGGCCATCGTCGCCCTGGACGTGCTGTTCAAGGTCGGCAACAACGCCTGGCGTGCCGTGTCCGATCTGTTCATGTACGGCATGATCGCCTTTGGCCTCTATTTGATTCTCGTGCTGATCCGCTTTCCCATCGAGCGTGCCGCCAGCGCTCGCAAGGAAAAAGCCACTGCCGCCAAAGCCGCTGCTGCGGCCGATGAGCTACAGGATGAGCAACCGTTCGGTGTGGCGGGGGATGACCGTTACGGTCGCCCACCGGTGCCGAGCAATCCTCAGCGTTCGCGTATCGAGCCGCGGCTGTAAACAGGCTTGTCCCATTGAAGCGAGGGTCCGAGCATGTGTGAGTTACTGGGCATGAGCGCCAACGTGCCGACCGATATCGTGTTCAGCTTCACCGGGCTGATGCAGCGTGGCGGCAAGACCGGGCCGCATCGGGACGGCTGGGGCATTGCCTTCTATGAAGGTCGTGGCCTGCGCCTGTTCCAGGACCCTGCCGCCAGCAGCGAGTCGGAAGTGGCGAACCTGGTGCAGCGCTATCCCATCAAGAGCGAAGTGGTGATCGGGCACATTCGTCAGGCCAATGTCGGCAAGGTCTGCCTGTCCAACACCCACCCGTTCGTGCGTGAGTTATGGGGGCGCAACTGGTGCTTCGCCCACAATGGCCAGCTTGCCGATTTCCAGCCGGGCGCAAGCTTCTATCGTCCGGTGGGTGATACCGACAGTGAGGCGGCGTTCTGCGATTTGCTCAACCGCGTGCGCGAGGCGTTCCCGGAGCCGGTGGAGGTGGAGCAACTGTTGCCCTCGTTGATCCAGGCCTGCACCGAATACCGCAGCAAGGGCGTGTTCAATTGCATGCTCAGCGACGGTGACTGGCTGTTCTGCTTTTGCTCGACCAAACTGGTCCATATCACCCGTCGCGCGCCGTTCGGCCCGGCGCGGCTCAAGGATGTCGACGTGATCGTGGATTTCCACGCCGAAACCACGCCCAATGACGTGGTCACGGTAATTGCCACTGACCCCTTGACTGAAAACGAAACCTGGACCCGCTACGAACCGGGCCAATGGAGCCTGTGGCGGCGCGGTGAATGCGTCAGCCATGGCCAGACCGAATAAGGACGTCACGCTTATGTTGCTCAGTTATCTACGGCTGGTGTTGTTCGCGGTAGGCCTGTTGGTGGGGGTGCAGGTGCCGGGTTTCATCAGCGATTACGCCAAGCGGGTCGAGGCGCACCTGATCGAAGCGCAGACCGGCCTGCAAGGTTTCCAAGGCACCGCCAACCAGTTCTTCAAGGGCGACATGCAGGCGTTGGTGGCGCATTACCGTGCCAGCGAAGACCCGATCTTTCGCAGTGATGCCGACAGCCTGAACACCTTGCTCGTCCGTCAGCAGGCGTTGGACAAGCAATTCCAGGCGATGCAGGGGCCGTGGTACATCCGTTTGCTGCAAGTGGCACTGGCCGCCGACCCGGAGATTCGCAAGGAAACCTGGAACGGCTACAGCTACCAGATCCTGCTGACGCCCGAGGCGATGATCTGGGGCCTCAGTGGCGCCATGTTGCTGTCGTTCGGCCTGGAGTGCCTGTTCCGCCTGATCGACTGGGTGGTGCTGGGCGGCAGGCGCCTGCGCCAGAGCCGACCGATCGAAGAGCGGGATTTGCGCGGGTTGTAACATCGCTCGGAGGCTGAAAGCATCGCGAGCAGGCTCGCTCCCACATTGGACTTTGTCGTACACGAGACCCTGTGGGAGCGAGCCTGCTCGCGATGAGGCCCTCATGGGCAGAAAAATCTTACTTGGAAAGCAACCGCATCCCTTCTTCCAGCCCGCGCAAGGTCAGCGGGAACATCCGGTCTTCCACCAGTTCGCGCACGATGTTGGTTGAAGCGGTGTAGCCCCAGGTGTCCTTGGGGTAAGGGTTGATCCAGATGAGTTTCTTGTACTTCTCCATGAAGCGCTGCATCCACACGTAGCCCGGTTCTTCGTTCCAGTGCTCGACGCTGCCGCCGGCCTGGGTGATTTCATACGGGGCCATGGCGGCGTCGCCGATGAAGATCACTTTGTAGTCGGCGCCGTACTTGTGCAGCAAGTCCTGGGTCGAGGTGCGTTCCGAGGTGCGGCGCAGGTTGTTTTTCCACACCGACTCATAGACGAAGTTGTGGAAGTAGAAATACTCCAGGTGCTTGAACTCAGTCTTGCAGGCCGAGAACAGTTCTTCGCAGATTTTTACGTGGGCATCCATCGAGCCGCCGATGTCGAACAGCAACAGCAACTTGACGGTGTTGCGACGCTCCGGGCGCATCTGGATGTTCAAAAGGCCCGCGTCCCGGGCGGTGTGGTCGATGGTGCCATCGATGTCCAGCTCTTCGGCGGCCCCCTGGCGGGCAAACTTGCGCAGGCGGCGCAAGGCGACCTTGATGTTGCGGGTGCCGAGTTCCACCTGGTCGTCCAGGTTCTTGTATTCGCGCTGGTCCCAGACCTTTACGGCCTTGCCCTGACGCTTGCCGGCGTCGCCGACACGGATGCCTTCGGGGTTGAAGCCGCCGGAACCGAACGGGCTGGTGCCGCCGGTGCCGATCCACTTGTTACCGCCGGCATGGCGTTCCTTCTGTTCTTCCAGGCGCTTCTTGAATTCTTCGATCAGCTTGTCCAGGCCGCCCAGGGACTGGATCTGCGCCCGCTCTTCGTCGGTCAGCGAACGCTCGAATTCCTTGCGCAGCCAGTCTTCGGGAATCAGGGCCTGGAGGTGATCATCGAGTCTTTCCAGGCCGTTGAAGTAAGCGGCGAAGGCGCGGTCGAATTTATCGAAATGCCGTTCGTCCTTCACCAGGATTGCCCGGGACAGGTAATAAAACTCATCCATGTCGGCAAAGATCACTCGCTGTTTCAGCGCGTTGATCAAATCCAGCAGTTCACGCACCGACACCGGCACCTTGGCGGCGCGCATTTCATTGAACAGGTTAAGCAGCATGGCAATCGCCCTCGCTCTTGTTAAACGAAGAGGATCAGCGAGTGCCGCGGCGGCTCATGAACGCCAGGCGTTCTAGCAGTTGCACGTCCTGTTCGTTCTTGACCAGGGCACCGGCCAGGGGCGGAATGGCCTTGGTTGGATCACGCTCGCGCAGCACCGCTTCGCCGATGTTGTCGGCCATCAGCAGCTTGAGCCAGTCCACCAGTTCGGAGGTGGAAGGTTTTTTCTTCAGGCCCGGCACCTTGCGCACGTCGAAGAACACGTCCAGCGCTTCGCTGACCAGGTCTTTCTTGATGTCCGGGTAATGCACGTCGACGATTTTCTGCAGGGTGACGCGGTCGGGGAAGGCGATGTAGTGGAAGAAGCAGCGGCGCAGGAAGGCGTCCGGCAGTTCCTTCTCGTTGTTGGAGGTAATGATGATGATCGGCCGCTGTTTGGCCTTGATGGTTTCATCGGTCTCGTAGACGTAGAACTCCATCTTGTCGAGTTCTTGCAGCAGGTCGTTGGGGAATTCGATGTCGGCCTTGTCGATTTCGTCGATGAGCAGAATCACCCGCTCCTCGGACTCGAAGGCTTCCCAGAGCTTGCCTTTTTTCAGGTAGTTGCGCACGTCGTGAACCTTGTCCACGCCCAACTGCGAGTCCCGCAGACGGCTGACCGCATCGTACTCGTACAGGCCTTGATGGGCCTTGGTGGTGGACTTGATGTGCCAGGTGATCAGGCGCGCACCGAAGGATTCAGCCAGTTGTTCGGCCAGCATGGTCTTGCCGGTGCCCGGTTCGCCCTTGACCAGCAAGGGGCGCTCCAGGGTGATGGCGGCGTTGACGGCCAGCTTCAGGTCATCGGTGGCCACGTAGGCGCGGGTGCCTTCGAACTTCATCTGCAAATCCTCGAACGGTGTCGCCGGCCCGGACGAGGCGGGGCGCGCGAAATAAATGTCGTACCCGACTATAACGCGACGCCCCGCCGACTGTGAACGCAGACGCTGTATTCAGTCTCTGAATG
Source organism: Pseudomonas halotolerans (assembly GCF_039581215.1). Classification (NCBI taxonomy): domain Bacteria; kingdom Pseudomonadati; phylum Pseudomonadota; class Gammaproteobacteria; order Pseudomonadales; family Pseudomonadaceae; genus Pseudomonas; species Pseudomonas halotolerans. The sequence goes on along the minus strand of NZ_JBCNTJ010000008.1, from coordinate 42,789 downwards.
GAGCGTCACATGTTGACTCAGTCTCGGCGGCTTGCCAGAAACGTATCGCCAATTTGCCGATACGTTTCTGGGTTCATGTTTTTCTAACGGTCAGCCGCGCTTGTGGCGAGGGAGCTTGCTCCCGCTGGGCTGCGAAGCGGCCCCAAAAGCCTACGAGCGCTGCGCACTCGAGCGGGAGCAAGCTCCCTCGCCACAGGTCACATGCCTAGTCAGCCGAAGGCGGCGGCTGCTCATACCGGGCATTGAAAGCCTGGACGAAGCCGTTGCGCAGGATCTGCAGGAAGGCTTCGAAGGCGCTGATGTTCTGCTGATGGACATTGCCGCTGAGTTCAACCCGGGTGGCGAACTGGTTCTTGCGCTGGTTTTTCAGGGCCGTTTCGCCCGCGCCCACCAAGGCTTCCCAGACCGAGCGGAAAATGTTCTTTTTTTCGTTTTCCACGTCCTGCTGCCAGTCGAATACGTCAACGTCGCGCAGCAGCGGTTTGATGTAGCCGCTGAGTTGGGCATTCTCGGCCTCTGCTTCCACCACCAGGTCGCCATGGCCAGCATTGAAATCGAATTTGCCATAGGCCGCGGCGAAGTCGTTAAGGCGCTTGAGCTCAATGTTCGTGGCGCGCAGGCGGAAGTCGAAGTCCTCGAAATCGCTCAACGGGTCAAAGGTCGCCTGCACCTCCAGTGGCGCATGTTCGGCCACCAGGGCCTTGCCCTCGAAGCGAGCGTCGCGCTTGCCTTCGGTGTCGACCACGTTGGTCAGGTTATAGAAGCTGGCATTGACGTCGGTGGCCCGCAGGTTGACGGGGGGCTTGGAATTAAAATTGCGGAACGTCACCTGGCCTTCCCGGATCCGCACTTCGTTGAAAGTGATGGGCAGCAACTTGCTCAGTTGCTCGCGCCAGTTGGTGCCCCGACCGGTCTGGGAGTTTTGCCGGTCGGCGCCGCCATCGACGAAGTTCACTTCGGGACGGACAAACTCCGCCTCGGCCACTACTGCATGGTCGTACCACAGCGAATGCCAACTGACCGACAGGTCGATCAACGGTGCTTCGACGAACGGCACCGGGACCTTGCCATCGACCTTGACGATCTCCAGGCCGTTGATCCGATAGGCCCCCCGCCAGAGCGCCAAATCCACATCGGCGACCTGGCCGCGGTAGTCACCCATGTCGGCCAATTTGTCGTTCAGATAATCGCGCACCAGATAAGGCAAGGTGAAATGCAGGGCCACCAGCACCGCAACGATGGCGGCGAGAGTCCACAGTGGCCAGCTGTATCGACGCTTCATTTCAGTCAGTCTCCAGCGTTGTTAACACATTGACTGTCGTAACAACTGGAACGTTCGGTGCAACTGGACGCCCATGGTCAACAGGCATACCTTTAAGCGCTAAATCCCCGCTGCATTAAGGACCCCAGTCATGAGCCGCATATTCGCTGACAACGCCCATTCCATCGGCAATACGCCACTGGTGCAGATCAACCGCATCGCCCCGCGCGGCGTGACCATCCTGGCCAAGATCGAAGGGCGCAACCCAGGTTACTCGGTCAAGTGCCGGATCGGCGCGAGCATGATCTGGGACGCTGAAAGCTCGGGCAAGCTCAAGTCTGGCATGACCATCGTCGAGCCCACTTCGGGCAATACCGGTATCGGCCTGGCGTTCGTGGCCGCGGCCCGTGGCTATAAGCTGATGTTGACCATGCCGGCGTCCATGAGCATCGAGCGGCGCAAGGTACTCAAGGCCTTGGGCGCGGAGCTGGTGCTCACCGAACCGGCCAAGGGCATGAAAGGTGCCATTGAGAAAGCTGCCGAAATCCTGGCCAGCGATCCCGCCAAATACTTCATGCCGCAGCAGTTCGATAACCCCGCCAACCCGGCTATTCATGAAAAAACCACCGGGCCGGAAATCTGGAACGACACCGACGGCGCTGTGGATGTGCTGGTGGCGGGCGTCGGCACCGGCGGGACCATTACCGGGGTTTCGCGATACATCAAGAACACCTGCGGCAAACCGATTCTGTCGGTGGCGGTGGAGCCTGTGGTTTCGCCAGTGATTACCCAGGCGATGGCGGGGGAGGAGATCAAACCCAGCCCCCACAAGATCCAGGGGATCGGTGCCGGGTTCGTGCCGAAAAACCTTGATCTTTCGATCGTCGATCAGGTCGAGCGGGTCACTGATGAGGAATCCAAGGCCATGGCCCTGCGCCTGATGCAGGAGGAGGGCATCCTGTGCGGCATTTCCTGTGGCGCGGCGATGGCTGTAGCCGTGCGCCTGGCGGAAAAGCCCGAAATGCAGGGCAAGACCATCGTGGTGATCCTGCCGGATTCGGGTGAGCGCTACCTGTCGAGCATGTTGTTCAGTGATCTGTTTACCGAGCAGGAGACTCAGCAGTAATCGTGCCCCCCAGCGACTGGTGAGTGAGCGTTATTGTGGCGAGGGGATTTATCCCCGTTGGACTGCGCAGCAGTCCCCAGAACAGCTCAGTCACCTCGAGGTGTCAGTTAGGGGGTCGCTTCGCAACCCAGCGGGGATAAATCCCCTCGCCACAAGGGTGGGGGATGTTCAGTTACGCTGGCCTGGGAGCGGCTCCTTGGTCGCGCTCGCCGCTGGTTTCAACACCAGCCACAACGCCGCCGCAATCAGCACGCCGCCGTACAGGTGCGCCATCCCTAACGGCTCATCCAGCAGCAACGCTCCCCAGAGCACGCCGAATGGCGGGATCAGGAAGGTCACGGTCATGGATTTGACCGGGCCCATGGAACTGAGCAGCCGGAAATACAGGATGTACGCCAGCGCCGTACACACCAGGCCCAACCCCAGCAGCGACAGCCAGACGCTCCAGCCACCCCAGCTGGGCGGAGGGTGACTGATGACGCTGTAGCCAAACAGCGGCAACAGCAACACCGTGGCGCCGAACATGCTGCCCAGGGCCGCGAGACGGCTGTCCAGTCCGCCTTGATGGTCGAGCCAGCGGCGGGCGAGGAACCCGGCGAAACCGTAGCAGGTGGTGGCAAGCAGGCAGGCGAGGGCGCCCATCAGCAGTTGCAGGTCAAAGGCCACCGGCCCCGCGCCGGTCAGGATGCCGACCCCGAACAATCCCAGGAACACCCCGCTGACCTTGGTCATGGTGAGTTTTTCGCTGAAGAACAACGCGCCGATCAACACCCCCATCAATGGCGTGGTAGCGTTGAAGATTGCCGAGTAGCCGGCCGGCAGCACCTGGGCCGCCAGCGAATAAAATGTGGCCGGAATGCCCGAGTTGATCAGGCCCAGCACCATCACGATTTTCAGCTTGCCGCGAAAATTCCAGTCGATACGCATCAATGCCAGGATCACCAGCAAGCCGACAAAAGCGATGGAGACGCGAAAAAAGGCAGTGGGGATTGTGCCAATGACAGGGGCGATAATGCGCATGAACAGGAAACTGGCGCCCCAGATAGCGGCCAATGACAGCAAACGCAGGATATCAACGGGGTTCACAGCGCATTCCTTCCTTGATCGGGTCGCAAGTGTCGCCCCGCCAAAGACCGATGGCAATGGTTGCGTTGCCGCGCGATTGGCCTCTAAGCTCAGTCGCCAATAACAAGCATGACCCGCCGAGGTTTACCCTATGCCGCAGCCATGGCCCGCCGCCGATATCGCTCGTTCGATCCTCGAAGGCTTTGACGATTACCGTGAGCATTTCCGGCAGATCACCGATGGCGCCCGCGCCCGGTTCGAGCAGGCCCGTTGGCAGGAGGCGCAAGAGGCGTCTGCGGCGCGGATCAACTTGTATGAAGAAAAAGTCTTCGAAACCGTCGCCCATTTGCGCAAGGCTTTCGAAGCCGAGGCGCTGATGGACGTCAGTTGCTGGCCGCTGGTCAAAAGCGCCTACATCAGCCTGATCGACCTGCGTTTCGACGATGAGCTGTCCGAGACCTGGTACAACTCGATCTTCTGCGGGCTGTTCAGCCATGACCTGATCAGCGACGGCACCATGTTCATCCATACCACCCGGCCCAGCCTGCGCCGCGCCCGCGCCGCCCAGACCCGTACCTACAAACCCGAGGGCCAGTTGGACCGGATGCTGGCGGCCGTCTTCGCCGATTACCGTTTCAGTGAGGATTACGCCGACTTGCCGGGCGACTTGCAGCGCCTTGAAGCCCAACTGCGGGAGAACCTGCCCGACTGGGTCTGCAAGGATCCGCAACTGACGGTGGAATTGTTTTCGTCGGTGCTCTATCGCAACAAGGGCGCCTACCTGGTGGGCCGGATCTATACGCAGGACGACCAATGGCCATTGGTGATCCCGCTGCTGCACCGCGAAGGCCGGGGCATCCAGATCGATGCGCTGATCACCGACGAGGCGCAGGTGTCGATCATTTTCTCGTTCACCCGTTCATACTTCATGGTGGACGTGCCGGTGCCGGCGGAATTCATCGGCTTTCTCAAACGCATCCTGCCGGGCAAGCACATCGCCGAGCTGTACACCTCCATCGGTTTCTACAAGCACGGCAAATCCGAGTTCTACCGGGCGCTGATCAACCATCTGGCAAACACCGACGACCAGTTCATCATGGCCCCTGGCGTGCGCGGCATGGTCATGAGCGTATTCACCCTGCCGGGCTTCAACACCGTCTTCAAGATCATCAAGGATCGCTTCTCACCGTCGAAGAACGTCGACCGCGCGACCGTGATCGAAAAGTACCGGCTGGTGAAAAGCGTCGATCGGGTCGGGCGTATGGCCGATACCCAGGAATTCGCCGATTTCCGCTTTCCCCTGGGCAAGTTCGAACCGGCATGCCTGGAGGAACTGCTGGACGTGGCACCGTCCACGGTGTCGGTGGAAGGCGACACGGTATTGATTCGTCACTGCTGGACCGAACGGCGCATGACCCCGCTGAACCTCTACCTGGAAAACGCCAACCAGGACCAGGTGCGCGAGGCGCTGGAAGACTATGGTCTGGCGATCAAGCAACTGGCGGCGGCCAACATCTTCCCCGGTGACATGCTGCTCAAGAACTTCGGCGTGACCCGCCACGGTCGCGTGGTGTTCTACGACTACGACGAAATCTGCTTTCTCACCGAAGCCAACTTCCGGCACATCCCCCAGCCGCGGACCCCGGAAGACGAAATGGCCTCCGAGCCGTGGTATTCCATCGGGCCGCTGGACGTTTTTCCCGAAGAATTCCCACCGTTCCTGTTCGCCGATGCGGGGCAGCGCAAGCTGTTCGATCAACTGCACGGCGAGTTGTACAACGCCGATTACTGGAAAAGCCTGCAAGAGGCGATTCGGGCGGGCAAGGTGATCGACGTGTTCCCGTATCGGCGTAAAGATCTGGACAGCGAATAACCTGCGTGGGTGAGTGAAGCCTCTGTGGCGAGGGAGCTTGCTCCCGCTGGGCTGCGAAGCGGCCCCAAGATCTTGCGGCTGCTGCGCAACCGAGCGGGAGCAAGCTCCCTCGCCACAAAAGCATTCTGGACGCAAATCTCCTGTGGGAGCGAGCTTGCTCGCGATAGCGGTGTATCAGTCAACATCAATGCACGCTGAACCACCGCCATCGCGAGCAAGCTCGCTCCCACAAGGGTATGGCGGTGGGCTGCTTTGCGTGTTCGGCGCAATGGCCGCAAATCTGCGACAATCGGCCCCCTGCACAAACCGACGACCCTTGCGTACCTGATGACTGACCAAGCTCCCGCTATCGACAAGCTGCTGAAAAACCTCGACCACGCCATGCTCGCTGACCGCCATCGGTTGCGGCGTCAGTTGCTCGAGCTGCGCAAGAAACCTGACGAGGCCAAGCTGGCCCAGTGGGTGACGCGCATGCAGGCGTCGTGCGATCAGGTGTTGGCGCGCAAGGCCAGCCTGCCGGTCATTCGTTACGACGACAGCTTGCCGATCGCCGCCAAGCGCGACGAAATCAAGGAGGCGCTGCTCAAGCACCAGGTGCTGATCATCGCCGGCGAAACCGGCTCGGGCAAAACCACGCAACTGCCGAAAATCTGCCTGGAAATCGGTCGCGGTCAGCATGGTTTGATCGGCCATACCCAGCCGCGCCGGATCGCCGCTCGCAGCGTGGCCAGTCGCGTGGCCGAGGAGCTGGCGACACCACTGGGCGCACTGGTGGGTTATCAGGTGCGCTTCGAAGACCAGAGCGACGCCAACACCCTGATCAAACTGATGACCGACGGCATCCTGCTGGCCGAGACCCAGAACGACCGTTACCTGGAACGCTACGACACGATCATCGTCGACGAAGCCCATGAGCGCAGCCTGAACATCGATTTCTTGCTCGGCTACCTCAAGACCTTGCTGCCACGCCGCCCGGACCTCAAAGTCATCATCACCTCGGCGACCATCGACCTGGAGCGTTTCTCCAAGCACTTCGATGACGCGCCGATCGTGGAAGTCTCGGGCCGCACCTTCCCGGTGGACACCTGGTATCGCCCGCTGACCCTGGAGCAGGATGAGGAGGGCAACCGGGTCGAGGACGACTTGACCGTCGACCAGGCGATCCTCGCCACGCTGGATGAAATCGCCGCCTTTGAGCGCAGCGAACGTCGCAGCCCCGGTGACGTGCTGGTGTTTCTGCCGGGCGAGCGGGAGATTCGCGATGCAGCCGAAATGCTGCGCAAGGCCCAGCTCAAGCACACCGAAATCCTGCCGTTGTATGCACGGTTGTCGCCCGCCGAACAACAGCGGATCTTCCAGTCCCACCCAGGCCGGCGCGTGGTGCTGGCGACCAACGTTGCTGAAACGTCGCTCACCGTGCCGGGCATCCGCTACGTGATCGACAGCGGCACCGCGCGCATCAGTCGCTACAGCTATCGTGCCAAGGTCCAGCGCCTGCCCATCGAAGCCATTTCCCAAGCCAGCGCCAACCAGCGCAAGGGCCGCTGCGGGCGGGTCGAACCGGGGATTTGCGTGCGGCTGTACAGCGAAGAGGATTTTCTCGGTCGGCCGGAATTCACCGACCCGGAGATTCTGCGCACCAACCTGGCAGCGGTTATCCTGCAGATGCTGCACCTGCGCCTGGGCGAGATCACCGATTTTCCGTTTATCGAGCCGCCGGACGGCAAGGCCATCAGCGACGGCTTCAACCTGCTGCAAGAGTTGTCGGCGGTGGACCGCAACAGCCAACTGACCCCGCTGGGCCGCCAGTTGGCGCGCTTGCCGGTGGACCCGCGCATGGGCCGCATGCTGCTGGAAGCGGCGAAGCTGGGTAGCTTGCAGGAAGTGCTGATCGTCGCCAGCGCCATGTCGATCCAGGACCCGCGCGAGCGTCCACCCGAGCGTCAGCAGGCGGCTGACCAGGCCCACGCCCAGTGGAAAGACCCCGACTCGGACTTCGCCGGGCTGGTCAATCTGTGGCGCGGTTTCGAAGAGCAGCGCCAGGCCCTGACCGCCAGCCCGCTGCGCAACTGGTGTCGCAAGAATTTCCTCAACTACCTGCGCCTGCGCGAGTGGCGCGATTCCCATCGCCAATTGAGCCTGATCTGCCGTGACATGCAGTTGAGCCTCAATAAAGAGCCGGCCGACTTCCCGAAACTGCACAAGGCGGTGCTTTCCGGCCTGCTGAGCCAGATCGGTCAGAAAACCGAAGACGGCGATTACCTGGGTGCCCGTCAACGACGGTTCTGGGTTCACCCCTCGTCAGGCCTGGGCAAGAAGCGCCCGCAGTGGCTGATGACCGCCGAACTGGTGGAAACCACCAAGCTCTATGCGCGCATGGTGGCCAAGATCGAACCGGACTGGATCGAGCCGCTGGCCGGGCATCTGATCAAGAAAAACCACTTCGAACCCCATTGGGAAAAGAAACGCGGGCAAGTGGTGGCGTATGAGCAGATCACCCTGTTCGGGCTGATCGTGGTGGGCCGTCGGCCGGTGCATTACGGGCCGGTGGACCCGGTGGTGTCGCGGGAACTGTTCATCCGCGAGGCGCTGGTGCGCGGCGAGATCCAGTCCCGGGCCAAGTGCCTGAGTGCCAATACCCAACTGCTGGAGCAACTCGACGAACTGGAAGCCAAGGCCCGCCGTCGTGACATTCTGGCGGACGAGGAAACCCTGTTCGCCTTCTACGATGCGCGTTTGCCAGCCGAAATTCACCAGACCGCGACCTTCGACAGCTGGTACCGGATCAATAGCCAGAAAGACCCGCAACTGCTGATCATGCGCGAAGAAGACGTGCTGGCCCGCGAGGCCAGTGAAGTCACTGCCGCGTACTACCCCGACACGTTGCGCGTCGGTGAGCTGACCTTGCCGCTGAGCTACCACTTCGAGCCCAACCATCCCCGCGACGGCGTGACCTTGCGCGTGCCGGCACCGCTGCTGCCCATGCTGCCGCCGGAGCGTCTGGAATGGCTGGTGCCCGGGATGATCGAAGCCAAATGCATCGCCCTGGTGCGCAACCTGCCCAAGGCCCTGCGCAAAAACTTCGTGCCCGTGCCGGACTTCGTCAAGGCCGCGCTGCAACGCATCACCTTTGCTGAAGGTTCGCTGCCGCAATCCCTGGGTCGCGAGCTGCTGCGCATGACCGGGGCACGGGTCAGCGACGAAGCCTGGGTGGAAGCGGCGCAGCAGGTGGAAAGCCATCTGCGCATGAATCTGGAAATCGTCGACGGCCAGGGCAAGTTTCTTGGTGAAGGCCGTGACTTGGCTGAACTGACGGCGCGCTTTGCCGAAGCCAGCCAGGCCGCCTTGGCCGTGCCGCAGACGGCGAAAAGCCAGGCGCCGGTGGAAGCGAAAATCTTCGCCCCGGTGGCCGAGAAAACCCAACAGAAGATCGCCGGGCTGTCGATGACGGTCTACCCGGCGCTGGTGGAAGAGGGCGGCGTGGTCAAGGAAGGCCGTTTCCCGACCCCGGCCGAAGCCGAGTTCCAGCACCGTCGCGCCTTGCAGCGCTTGCTGATGCAGCAATTGGCTGAATCGGCCAAGTTCCTGCGCGGCAAACTGCCCGGGTTGACGGAGCTGGGCCTGCTGTACCGCGAACTGGGGCGCATCGACAGCCTGGTGGAAGACATCCTTCTGGTCAGTCTCGACAGTTGCGTGCTGGAAGGCGAGCCGAGCCTGCCCCGTGATGGCGCCGCACTGGCATCCCTGGCCGAGCGCAAACGCGGCGGCTGGACCGAACACGCCGAACGCCTGGCGAAGCTGACCCTGGACATCCTCAAGCTCTGGCACGGCCTGCAAAAACGCTTCAAGGGCAAGATTGACCTTGCCCAGGCCGTGGCCCTGAACGACATCAAACAACAGCTCAGCCATCTGGTGTACCCAGGCTTTGTGCGCGAAACCCCGCATCAGTGGCTCAAGGAGCTGCCGCGCTACCTCAAGGCCATCGAGCAGCGCTTCGAGAAACTCGGCAGCCAGGTGCAGAAGGATCGGGTCTGGAGCGGTGAACTGTCGAACCTCTGGGCCCAGTACCAGGCGCGCGCCAGCAAACACGCCCAGGAAGGCAAGCGCGATCCGCAACTGGAGCTGTACCGCTGGTGGCTGGAGGAGTACCGGGTGTCGCTGTTCGCCCAGCAATTGGGCACCAAGGTGCCGATCTCCGACAAGCGCCTGAGTAAGCAGTGGGGGCAGGTGGAGGGGTGATGGTCAAGGCCACCAAACCCTTGTGGGAGCGAGCTTGCTCGCGATAGCGGTTGATCAGTCAACATCAATGCAGGCTGAACCACCGCTATCGCGAGCAAGCTCGCTCCCACAGGGTTTTGTGTGGTGAAGAAGGGACAATGGGCCAAACGCCAGCGTTTATGGCAAACTTCGCGCCTATAAATGCCGGTCCCGTGGTTTTTGAGCTTCAACGGCCACGGGCGGATCGGAATAAAGCGCTGCCAGGTCTGCTTCCCCTGGATGGGAAAAGACCCCTTGTGTGTTGGTACGTCGGTGCCAACGCTTTCTGCCTGAACAGATCAGAGACACGACCATGCATAACGTCGTCATCAGCGGCACCGGCCTGTACACCCCGGCCAACAGCATCTCCAATGAAGAGCTGGTGCAGTCTTTCAATACCTACGTCGCGCAATTCAACGCCGACAATGCCCAAGCCATCGAGCGCGGTGAAGTCGAGGCGCTGACTGAGTCCAGCGCGGCGTTCATCGAAAAAGCCTCCGGCATCAAGAGCCGCTTTGTCATGGACAAGGACGGTATTCTCGACCCGCAACGCATGACCCCGCGCCTGCCCGAGCGCTCCAACGAGGAGTGGTCGGTGCTGTGCGAAATGGCCGTCGGTGCCGCGAAACAGGCCCTGGAACGCGCTGGGCGCACCGCTGCCGACATTGATGGCGTGATCGTCGCCTGTTCCAACCTGCAGCGTCCGTACCCGGCCATCGCCATTGAGGTCCAGGAAGCCCTGGGCATCGAAGGGTTTGGTTACGACATCAACGTGGCCTGTTCCTCGGCGACGTTCGGCATCCAGGCGGCGGCCAACAGCGTACAACTGGGCCAGGCCCGGGCGATCCTGATGGTTAACCCGGAGGTGTGCACCGGCCACCTGAACTTCCGCGACCGCGACAGCCACTTCATCTTCGGCGACGCGGCCACCGCGGTGATCATCGAACGGGCGGACCTGGCGACCTCGCCGTATCAGTTCGACGTGGTCAGCACCAAGCTGCTCACCAAATTCTCCAACAACATCCGCAACAACTTCGGCTTCCTCAACCGCGCCGGGGAAGAGGGGATCGGCAGCCGCGACAAGCTGTTCGTCCAGGAAGGTCGCAAAGTCTTCCGCGACGTGTGTCCGATGGTGGCCGAGCTGATCGGCGTCCACCTGGAAGAAAATCAACTGAGTGTCGGTGAGGTGAAGCGTTTCTGGCTGCACCAGGCCAACCTGAGCATGAACCACCTGATCGTGCGCAAGCTGCTGGGTCGCGAAGCCACCGAAGAGGAAGCCCCCGTGATCCTCGACCGCTACGCCAACACCAGTTCGGCGGGTTCGGTGATTGCGTTTCACACCTACCAGGATGATTTGCCCAGCGGTTCAGTGGCCGTACTCAGCTCGTTCGGTGCCGGGTATTCGATTGGCAGCGTGATTTTGCGCAAGCATTGATCTTCTGGCGGCGACGAATTTTTTTGTGGGAGTAAGGTCATGTGGGAGCAAAGCTTGCTCGCGAAACAGGCAGCTCGGTTTATGAAGGACCGCATCGCGGGCAAGCCTTGCTCCCACATCAGCCCCCTCGCCACAACCGCAATCTATTCAGCAATGGGCGTTGAATGACCGTCAGCGACGAAACACAACTGCTCCAACGCCTCCTGGCCGGTGAGCAGCAAGCCTTCAAGGAACTGGTCAGCCTCTACCAAAGTCCGATGCGCGCCGTGGCTTACGCCATCGTGGGCAGCCGGCATGCCGACGAAGTGGTGCAGGACGCCTGGCTGTCAGTGGTGCGCAACCTCAATGGCTTCCAGGGCCGCTCCAGTCTCAAGACCTGGCTGCTGACCATCACCGCCAACGCCGCCAAGGGCCGCTACAAGCAGAACCGCCGGGAAGTGCTGCTCGATGATCTGCCGTCGCCCCACGGCACGCTTGGGGATGATCGTTTCGCCGCGGATGGCCATTGGTTGCTGGCGCCGTTCGCCTGGCATCAGGACACGCCGGAGGCGCTGCTCACCATGAGTGAACTGCGCGAATGCCTCGAACACACGCTGCTCAGCCTGTCGCAACTGCAGAGCAGTGTCTTGAGCCTGCGCGAACGTCAGGGTCTGGAACTGGAAGAAATCTGTAATCTTCTGGACATCTCGCTCTCCAACGTACGGGTGTTGTTGCATCGGGCGCGGCTGAAGGTCTTTGCCACCGTGGAACATTTCGAGGAAACCGGCGAATGCTGACCTGCAAGGAACAAGTGGCACGCTCCAGCGATTTTCTCGACGACCAATTGAGCCTGCGTGAGCGCTTGATGATGCGTCATCACTTGATGTTCTGCGCCAAATGCCGGCGTTTCATCCGCCAGATGCGCCTGATGCAGGCGACCCTCAAAAAGCTCCCTGAACCCCCGATTCCCGACCTGGATCACCTCGCCGAAAAACTCGCTGCCGAGCGCCGTAAAAACATCCGCTGAAATCACAACACCCTGCGCATCTGTGGGAGCGAGCCTGCTCGCGATAGCATTGCCTCAGTCGACATCAATGCCGGCTGATTCACCGCTATCGCGAGCAGGCTCGCTCCCACAAGTTCTGCGGCGGGTTCAGTTGGATTGGTTATTCCCTTTCGAAGTAAAAAGTTCCCCTGTCATAAAATCTTTATCTGACAGCAACTGCGCTGACACAACCCACCGCCAAGATCCCCTCCAACACCAGCGGGCTCAGTTCCGCGTGTTTTCTAACGGCATAGACTACCAACAGGGGAATTCTTCGATGATCCGTAAGCACTTCGCAGGTGTTGCCGCCAGCGCACTGGCAATGGCAGTAACCGCCCAGGCTTTCGCCGGCACCGTGACTACCGACGGCGCCGATATCGTGGTCAAAACCAAGGGCGGCCTTGAGGTCGCTACCACTGACAAAGAGTTCAGCTTCAAGCTTGGCGGTCGTTTGCAGGCTGACTACAGCCAGTTTGACGGTCTCTACACCGACAATGGCAATTCGGCCGACGCCGCTTACTTTCGTCGCGCTTTCCTGGAACTGTCCGGTGTGCTGTACACGGATTGGGCCTACACCATCAGCTACGACTTCTCTCATAACGCCGGCAGTTCAGACGACGGTTACTTTGACGAAGCGTCCATGGCCTACAACGGCTTCAAGCCGGTCTCGATCAAATTCGGTCGTTTTGACCCGGATTTCGGCCTGGAAAAAGCCACCAGTTCCAAGTGGGTGACCGCGCCGGAGCGTAACGCCGCCTACGATCTGATCGACTGGGCCAACGGCCACCAGAACGGTCTGGGTCTGCAAGCGTCCAGCACCTTCGCTGATTCGTTCTATGCCTCCGCTGGCGTATTCGCCAAGGACAACAACGATACCGACGGCGACAGCGTCAAACAGGTCAACGGTCGCTTCGTATTCGCGCCGATGCACGATTCCGGCAATGTCCTGCACTTCGGCGTGAACGTCGCTTCCCGTGACGTCTCCGACACCGTGTTCGATGCACGCTATCGTTCCCGCCTGGGCATGCGTGGTGTGGAAACACTCGGCGGCAACGATGCTGGCCCTAACGGCAACCGTCCGTTGCTGGGTGGCGCCAACAACTCGCCGGCCGGTTCGTACGACACCGACACCGCGTTCGGCCTGGAAGCCGCTTTCGCCATGGGCCCAGCCTCGATCCAGGGTGAATACATCTCCCGCAAGACCAAGGCCGACGACAGCGCCTTTGAAGACATCAAAGGTCACGGCTTTTATGTACAAGGCGCCTACACCCTCACCGGTGAGTCCCGCGGCTATAAAATCGGCAAGTTCGACGCGATCAAGCCCGCCAACAAGTCCATTGGCGCCTGGGAAGTGTTCTATCGCTACGACAGCATGACCGTCGAAGACGACAACATCACCACCGCCTCCGCGACCCGTGACGTGGGTGATGCCGAAGCCAAAGTGCATAACCTGGGCGTGAACTGGTACGCCAACGAAGCCGTGAAAATCTCCGCTGCTTATATCAAGGCCAAGGCCGACAACGTGACCAATGCCAACGGCGACGACGATGGCGACGGTTTCGTGATGCGCGCCCAGTACGTGTTCTAAGTCACGCTGACTTGATACAGCGCTTCACCTTTCATCCGTTATAGCTCCTTTGAACCCCGCCTCTGGCGGGGTTTTTTTTATCTGTCCGGTCAGAATCGGCGATACTCGCGCCATCCGCATTCTGGATCTCGGGGAACTGCATGCCGCTACACGTTCTGGACAGCCTGTCCGCCATCGCGCCGCACGAGTGGGACGCACTGGTGCCGGCCAATCAACCCTTCCTGCGCCATGCCTTCCTCACGGCCCTTGAAGACAGTGGCAGCCTGGGCCCGCAATCCGGCTGGCAGCCCGAGCACTTACTGCATATTGAAGACGGTCGTTTGCTGGCGGCTCTGCCCAGTTATCGCAAATGGCATTCCTACGGCGAATACGTGTTCGACCACGCCTGGGCCGACGCCTGCGCCCGGGCCGGGATCGACTATTATCCCAAGCTGCTGACGGCGGTGCCGTTCAGCCCGGTCAGTGGTCCACGGTTGCTGGCGGCGAGTGGGGAAGACGGGTTGGAGTTGCTTGGCAGCCTGCCGGGTTATCTGGAAATCGAATCGCTTTCCAGCGCCCACATCAACTTCACCGATGCCTTCACCGACGCAGCGTTGGCCGGGCAACCGGGCTGGCTGCAGCGGATCGGCTGCCAATATCACTGGCAGAACCGCGGTTATCGGGACTTTCAGGACTTTCTCGACGCGCTCAGTTCCCGCAAGCGCAAGCAGATGCGCAAGGAGCGTGAACAAGTGGCGGGGCAGGGCATCGAGTTCCAATGGCTGGAAGGTCAGCAACTGGACCAGGCCCAGTGGGATTTTGTCTACGCCTGTTACGCCAACACTTACGCGGTGCGTCGGCAAGCGCCGTACCTGACCCGGAGTTTTTTCAGCCTGCTGGCCGAGCGCATGCCCGAGGCCATTCGCGTGGTGTTGGCCAAGCAAGGTTCACGGCCGGTGGCGATGGCGTTCAGCCTGGTGGGTGGTGACAGTTTTTATGGGCGTTACTGGGGTTGCCTGGCGGAGTTTGATCGCCTGCACTTCGAGACCTGTTTCTATCAGGGCATGGACTATGCGATTGCCAACGGACTGCAGCGTTTCGATGCCGGTGCCCAGGGCGAGCACAAACTGATTCGCGGTTTCGAGCCGGTGATCACCCGTTCCTGGCACTACTTGCGCCATCCTGGCCTGAAGGCGGCGGTTGCCGATTTTCTGATCCGGGAGCAGGAGGGCGTGCTGGCGTACGCCGAAGAAGCGAAGACCGCACTGCCCTATCGGCAGTGCTGATCTTCGCCGGGGTGGCTCAGCTGTTTTCCTTGCCCAGCCAGCGGTAAGACACACCGCCGACGACAGCGCCCAGCAGCGGTGCCACCCAGAACAGCCACAGTTGCTCGATGGCCCAGCCGCCGACGATCAGCGCCGGACCGGTACTGCGGGCCGGGTTGACGGAGGTGTTGGTGACCGGGATCGAGATCAGGTGAATGAGCGTCAGGGCCAGGCCGATGGCAATCGGTGCCAGTCCGGCCGGTGTACGTTTATCGGTGGCGCCGAGGATGATCAGGATGAACATTGCCGTCATGACCAGCTCGGTCACAAAACCGGCCACCATGGAATACTGACCGGGTGAATGTTCGCCGTAACCGTTCGCCGCCAGGCCGGAAGCGGCCAGGTCGAAGCCTTCTTTGCCGCTGGCAATGAAGTAGATCAACGCGGCGGCCAGCACCCCACCCATGAGCTGGGCAATGATGTAGGCGGGCAGTTCCTTGGCCGGAAACCGCCCGCCCACGTACAAGCCCACCGACACGGCCGGGTTCAGGTGGCAACCCGAGATATGGCCGATGGCGAAGGCCATGGTCAACACCGTCAGGCCGAACGCCAGGGCAACCCCCAGCACGCCAATCCCGGAAGCGGCCAATACAGCGCTGCCACAGCCGCCCAATACCAGCCAGAACGTACCCAACAACTCAGTCGTTGAACGTTTGAGTAAAGACATAAGCATCCTTGATAAAACAGTCGTGATAATCGAAGAACGTTGTGACAAATCCAGAGGCATTAAAAAACCGCCAGAGTCATGGACTGTGGCGGTTTTGGCCATGGACGGTGGAAAGTATGTCGCTGTGGTGTGCGCAGGATGGTTCCTGGACAGATTTTTTCAGAAAGGCTTGGGACTGCATTGCGCAGAAGTAGAGCAAAGCGCGGTCAGCTTTTGTGGCGAGGGGATTTATCCCCGCTGGGTCGCGTAGCGACCCCACAGCAGTTGCATATAATCGGTCTGGTACACCGTGGTGCAAGTTTTTGGGGCTGCTTCGCAACCCAACGGGGATAAATCCCCTCGCCACAGGTTCTGTGATGGTCCAAGCATCCTCATCACCGGTTCAGTCGATCCCGACAAAGCCCCCGGTCTGATGCTGCCACAACCGCGCATACAACCCGCCATGGGCCAGCAGTTCGGCGTGGCTGCCGGTCTCGGCGATGCGGCCGTTTTCCAGCACCACCAGCCGGTCCATCCGCGCGATGGTGGAGAGGCGGTGGGCGATGGCGATCACGGTCTTGCCTTGCATCAGGGTCTCGAGGCTTTCCTGGATCGCCGCCTCGACTTCCGAGTCCAGCGCTGACGTCGCTTCGTCCATGATCAGGATCGGCGCGTCCTTGAGCAGCACACGGGCAATGGCGATGCGCTGGCGTTGGCCGCCGGACAGCTTCACCCCGCGTTCACCCACATGGGCATCAAAACCGCTGCGACCTTCGGCATCCGACAGCAATGGAATGAACTCATCGGCCCGGGCCTTGTGCACGGCTTCCCAGAGTTGCGCATCGGTGGCGTCGGGCTTGCCGTAAAGCAGGTTGTCGCGAATCGAGCGATGCAGCAGCGAGGTGTCCTGGGTGATCATGCCGATGCGCTCGCGCAGGCTTTCCTGGCCCACTTCTGCGATGTCCTGGCCGTCGATGAGGATGCGCCCGCCTTGCACGTCATAGAGGCGTAGCAGCAGGTTTACCAAGGTGGATTTACCCGCGCCGGACGGGCCGATCAGGCCGATTTTTTCCCCAGGCTTGATCACCAGGTTCAGGTCGCTGATCACACCGCTTTTCTTGCCATAGTGGAAATCCACATGCTCGAAGCGCACTTCGCCACGGTTCACCGCCAACGGTTTGGCCTGGTCGCGGTCAGTGACGCTGACGGGCTGGGCGATGGTCTGCAGACCGTCCTGAACCATGCCGATGTTTTCGAATATCCCGTTGACCACCCACATGATCCAGCCGGACATGTTGACGATGCGGATCACCAAGCCGGTGGCCAGGGCAATCGCACCCACGCTGATCAGCGACTGGGTCCACAGCCACAGGGCCAGCGCCGTGGTGCCGACGATCAGCAGCCCATTCATGCTGGTAATGACCACGTCCATGCTGGTCACCACGCGGCCGGCCAATTGGGCTTTTTCGGTCTGCTCTTTGATGGCTTCGCGGGCGTATTGCTGTTCAAAGTTGGTGTGGGCGAACAGCTTCAGCGTGGTGATGTTGGTGTAGCCGTCGACGATCCGCCCCATGAGCTTGGAGCGGGCATCGGACGACACGACGGAGCGCTCCTTGACACGCGGCACGAAGTAACAGAGCGCGCCGATGTAAGCGGCGATCCACATCAGCAGCGGGATCATCAGGCGCCAGTCGGCTTCGGCAAACAGCACCAATGAGCTGATGGCGTAGATCAGCACGTGCCACAGCGCGTCCACGGCCTGCACGGCGGAGTCGCGCAGGGAGTTGCCGGTCTGCATGATGCGCTGGGCGATGCGTCCGGCGAAGTCGTTCTGGAAAAAATTCAAGCTCTGCTTGAGCACGTAGCTGTGGTTTTGCCAGCGGATCAGGCTGGTCATGCCTGGACTCAGGGTCTGATGCACCAGCAGGTCATGCAAGGCCACGAAGATCGGCCGAAAGACCAGCGCCACCACGGCCATCCACGCCAGTTCGACGCCGTGAACCTTGAAGAAATCTACATTGGGTGTGCCCTGGGTCAGGTCGATGATGCGGCTCAGGTAGCTGAACAGCGCCACTTCGATCAGCGCGCCAATCAGGCCCACCACCAGCAGTACGGCGAAGCTGGGCCAGACTTGTTTCAGGTAATAGGTGTAGAAGGGCAGGACGCGGTTCGGGGGGGCCGAGGTCGGGGCGTCGCGGAAAATGTCGATCAGTGTTTCGAAACGGCGATAAACCATGGGGTGCATAGCCCGGGCAGGGCTCTCCTTTTTTCCTGTGAGCGGCGCGCGATCGCCGCCGCTCAGGCTTGCCCTGTGCTGTTTAGTCGATGCGTTTGGCCGACTTGATGATCACAGGGTCGACCGGCACGTTTTGCATGCCTTGTTTGGTGGTGGTCTGGGAGTTGACGATGATGTCCACCACGTCCATGCCCTTGACCACTTTGGCGAACACCGCGTAACCGGCGTCACGGCCCGGGTCGAGGAAGGCGTTGTCGGCCACGTTGATGAAGAACTGGCTGGTGGCCGAGTTCGGGTTGGAAGTGCGCGCCATCGACAAGGTGCCGCGAACGTTGTGCAGGCCATTGCTGGCTTCGTTCTTGATCGGTGCCTTGGTGTCTTTCTGTTGCATCTGCTGGGTGAAACCGCCGCCCTGGGCCATGAAACCGGGGATCACGCGGTGGAAAATCGTGTTGTTGTAGAAGCCGCTGTCGACGTATTCAAGGAAGTTCTTGGTACTGATGGGTGCCTTGACCGGATCCAGTTCGATTTCGATCTGACCGTTGGTGGTGTCCAGCAATACGTGGGGCGCCTTGGTTGGCTGCGCGGCCATCAGGTTGGCGGCAAACAGGACGGAGCCGGCGGCGAGGGCGATTTTTTTCAGCATGGGTTCAGTGATCCTGAGTAGTTGAGTCGATTGCGGTCAAAAATTCGAGCAGGGTTTGGTTGAAGCGTTCGGGTTGATCCAGCGGGGTCGCGTGCCGTGAGTCGGCAATGACCACCAGTCGGGCGTCCGGCAGCAGCTTTACATAGGCTTCTTTCAGTGCCACGGGGGTGTAGTCGTGGTCGGCGCAAATGACCAAGGTTGGACAGACCACCTGCGCCAGTCGTTCCTGAACGCCCCAGCCCACGATGGCGTCGAAGCTGGCGAGATAAGCACGTTTGTCGTTTTTTGCCCAGCGTCGGGCCATTTCCAGGCGTAACGCGGTTTGTTCCGGTTTCGGAAACAACTTGGCGCCCAAGGCCTTGCCAATGGTTTCGAGGCTCAGGAGGCGCATCAGGCTCCAGCGCTTGAACCATTGCCAGCAGTCATCCAGCGTGCGGACTTTGACCTGCGGCGCGCTGTTGACGATACACAGGCTCTTGACCCGCCCGGGTTCGTCCACCGCCAGTTGAAAGCAGATCATGCCGCCCATGGACCAGCCCACCAGATGCACCGGGCCCAGGTCCAGGTGTTCGATCAGGGCGATCAGGTCGGCGCTGAAACCTTCGATGCTGTAGGACCCACGGGGTTTGTCGGAGCGTCCATGGCCGCGCACGTCCACCACGATCAGGTGGTAGTGGGCGGACAATACCGGGATCTGCTTTTCCCAGTCACGGGTGCTGGAGCCCAGCCCGTGGACCAGGATCAAGGGTGCGCCGTGGCCGTATTCCTCGTAGTGCAGGTTGCAGTCTTCGTGGGCGAAGTAGGCCATTGGCAAAGTCCTGTCAGGCTTGTTCAGGGGCGGCGAACGGCGCATCCAGCGGCGCAGTGTCGAAGGTGCGCAGCAGCTCAATGAGGATTTGCGTGGCCGGGCCCAGGGGTTTTTCCTTGTTTGAAAAAAGATAGAACGTGGAATTGCGGGTGCCGCCTTGCTCCAAGGGTAGACGCTTGAGCAAGCCTTCCTTGAGTTCCCGCTCGATCATATGCCGTGGCAGCCAGGCGAAGCCCAGGCCGCTGCCGACGAATGTCGCGGCGGTGGCCAGGCTGCCGACGGTCCAGCGTTGCTCGGCGCCCAGCCACCCGACATCACGGGGTTGCTGGCGACCGGAGTCGCGGATTACCACCTGCAATTGGCTTTCCAGGTCCTGGAAGTTCAGCTCGCGGTTGAGGCGGTGCAGGGCGTGTTCGGGATGGGCCACCGCGACGAACTCAACATCGCTCAGTTCGGCGCCCAGGTAACCGGGAATGCTGAAGCCGCTGATGGCCAGGTCCGCCACGCCTTCGAGCAGCACTTCCTCGACACCTGACAGCACCTCTTCGCGCAGGCGCACCCGACAGCCACGGCTTTGCGGCATGAACGCGGTCAAGGCACGTACGAGGCGGGCGTTGGGATAGGCGGCGTCGACCACCAGCCGCACTTCCGCTTCCCAACCTTGCTCCATGTGATGGGCCAGGTCTTCCAGCTGGCTGGCTTGTTTGACCAATTGACGGGAACGACGCAGCAGTACGCCGCCGGCTTCGGTCAGTACGGCCTTGCGCCCATCGATGCGCAGCAACGGTACGCCGAGCTGGTCCTGCATGCGCGCCACGGTGTAACTCACCGACGACTGGGAGCGGTGCAGCACCTCGGCAGCCTGGGCGAAACCGCCGTGGTCGACCACCGCTTGCAAGGTTCGCCATTGATCCAGGGTCACGCGGGGCGCTTTCATATTGAGCTCCTCTTGTCCTAAGCTGGCGGTCCCTTGGTGGAGACTGCCTAATGAAAAAAATCTGTTGTGTGCTGCTGGCGCTGTTGCCGCTGACTGCGTTTGCCTACCCGATCGATGTGGAAAAACACCTCAATGGCCTGAGCATCGACTCCACCGCCTATGACACCGATGCCGACATCGGTTCCATCCAGGTCAACAACTACGGCAGCACCGATGCGGCCTGCACCGTGGTGTTTCGCAATGGTCCCGAAGCGCCGCGTACCCGCAAGATCGAAGTCGCCGCCGGCAAATTCAAAAACGCCACCGCCAAGTTCAACCGCAACATCATCAAGCTGCGCATCACCCTGACCTGCCGGCCCAAATAGGCCGGTGGCGCCGTAGCGAGCCAATCCGTGCTCCGCTTATAAACGAATTTATCGATGTTTTGCAGCAATTATTTGCGCTTTTTGATCGATGTAACCATGTTTAATCTTCACTCCATCGACTGACAACATTCTCCGATGGAGGCTACATCCCATGTCCCGCGTTCTGATCATCGAAAGCAGTGCCCGCCAGCAAGACTCGGTTTCGCGTCAATTGACCCAGACCTTCATCAGCCAGTGGAAAGCCGCGCACCCGGCCGACGAAATCAGTGTTCGTGACCTGGCCGTCAATCCGGTGCCGCACCTGGACGCCCATCTGCTGGGTGGCTGGATGAAGCCCGTCGAGCAGCGCAACGACATCGAAAACGCCTCCCTGGAACGCTCCAACCAGTTGACCGATGAATTGCTGGACGCCGACGTACTGGTGATGGCCGCGCCGATGTACAACTTCGCCATCCCCAGTACCCTGAAAGCCTGGCTGGACCACGTACTGCGTGCCGGTGTGACTTTCAAGTACACCCCCACCGGCCCCCAGGGCCTGCTGACTGGCAAACGTGCCTTCGTGCTGACCGCTCGCGGCGGCATCCACGCTGGCGCCAGCTCCGACCACCAGGAACCCTACCTGCGTCAGGTCATGGCTTTCATCGGCATTCACGACGTGACCTTCATCCATGCCGAGGGCATGAACCTGGGCGGTGATTTCCAGGAGAAGGGCTTGAATCAGGCCAACGCCAAGCTGTCCCAGGTCGCCTGATCCGTTAATCCTCAGGTAATCGCCAGGTGGTCTAGTGGCCTGGCGCTCCCTTCAAGTTGTTTTGCGCATCGAACCTCCCTTGGCACTTGTTGCTCCTGAGTGCAGTCGCCCGATTGAACGCTTTAGCGAGATCGGGCTTTTTTTTGCCTGCGATTCCAGGCCAGCCACATAACCCTGTGGGAGCGAGCTTGCTCGCGATGGCGGAATGTCAGGTAGCATCTATGTCTCTGATGCACCGCTATCGCGAGCAAGCTCGCTCCCACATGGGCGGTGTGGTGAGCACTGTCTCGCGGTCACCGCCAAACTCTGTGGGAGCTGAGCTTGCTCGCGATGGCGGTGGGTCAGCTTGCATAGATCTATGAATGTCCCGACACCATCGCGAGCAAACTCGCCCCAACAGCTCAAAACCGCTATCTTCGCCGCCATCCGAAACGAGGGGCGTATGGGCTATCTACTTTTTGTGACGCTGATTCAGGCGTTTTCCTTCAGCCTGATTGGCGAATACCTGGCCGGGCATGTCGACAGTTACTTTGCGGTGCTGGTACGGGTTGTGCTGGCGGGGCTGGTGTTCATTCCGCTGACCCGCTGGCGCCAGGTGGAACCGTCGTTCATGCGTGGCATGCTGTTGATTGGCGCCTTGCAGTTCGGCGTGACCTACGTGTGCCTGTACTTGAGCTTCCGTGTGCTGACGGTGCCCGAGGTGCTGCTTTTCACCATCCTGACGCCGTTGCACGTGACCCTGATCGAAGACGCGCTCAATCGTCGCTTCAATCCCTGGGCCCTGATCGCGGCGCTGGTGGCGGTGGCTGGTGCGGCGGTGATTCGTTACGACCGGATCACCCCGGATTTCTTCATGGGCTTTTTGTTGCTGCAACTGGCCAACTTCACCTACGCGGCCGGGCAGGTGCTGTACAAACACCTCGTCGCCCGCCATCCCAGCGACCTGCCGCACTACCGGCGTTTCGGCTACTTCTACCTCGGCGCACTGGCGGTGGCGTTGCCGGCCTTCCTGCTGTTCGGCAAGGCCGACTTCTGGCCTGAGGCACCTCTGCAGTGGGGCGTACTGATATTCCTCGGCCTGGTCTCCACCGCGTTGGGGCTGTACTGGTGGAACAAAGGCGCGTGCATGGTCAACGGCGGCACGCTGGCGGTGATGAACAACCTGCATGTACCGGTGGGGCTGCTGGTCAACCTGCTGATCTGGAACCAGCACGAAGAGCTGGGACGGTTGCTGCTGGGCGGGTCGGTGATACTGGCGGCGGTGTGGATCAGTCGGTGGGGGGTACGCCAACCGTTGCCCGCACACTGATGAACCTTGTGGGAGCGAGCCTGCTCGCGATGGCGGTATGTCAGTCAACATATCTATGACTGTTACACCGCTATCGCGAGCAGGCTCGCTCCCACAGGAAACCTGTTGTGAGTATCAGATCACCTGCTTCTGCGGCTCCGGCAGGTGGCTCGCCCCCAACGCCGCCGGCAACAACCCCGAGCGCAAATCCATGCCGCTGGGCTGTTGATACAGGTTCAAGCCGAACTCCGGCATCACCGCCAGCAGGTAATCGAAAATATCGCCCTGAATGCGCTCGTAGTCGGCCCACGCAGTGGTGCGGGTGAAGCAGTAGATTTCCAGCGGGATGCCCTGGGCCGTGGTCTGCATCTGGCGCACCATGCACGTCATGTTGGGCTGGATGTCCGGGTGGCTTTTCAGATACGCCAGGGCGTAGGCGCGAAAGGTGCCGAGGTTGGTCATGCGTCGGCGGTTGGCCGACATCGCTGCGACGTTGCCCTGGGCTTCGTTCCAGGCCTTGAGTTCGGCCTGTTTGCGGCTGATGTAGTCGGTCAGCAGATGAATCTGGGTCAGGCGCTGTTCTTCCTCGTCCTGCAAAAACCGCACACCGCTGGCATCGATGAACAAGCTGCGCTTGATCCGTCGCCCGCCGGATTGCTGCATGCCGCGCCAGTTCTTGAACGACTCGGACATCAGGCGCCAGGTGGGGATCGAGACGATGGTCTTGTCGAAGTTCTGCACCTTGACCGTGTGCAGCGTGATGTCCACCACGTCACCGTCGGCCCCCACCTGGGGCATCTCGATCCAGTCACCGACCCGCAGCATGTCGTTGCTGGTCAGCTGCACGCTGGCGACGAACGACAGCAAGGTGTCCTTGTAGACCAACAGAATCACCGCCGACATGGCACCTAAACCCGACAGCAGCAACAGCGGCGAGCGGTCGATCAGGGTGGCGACAATGATGATCGCGCCAAACACATACAGCACCATCTTCGCCAGTTGCACGTAGCCTTTGATCGAGCGGGTGCGGGCATGCTCGGTGCGGGCGTAGACGTCCAGCAAGGCGCTGAGCAGGGCACTGGTGGCCAGCACCATGAACAGGATGGTGAAGGCCAGGGCGACATTGCCCAGGAAAACCATGCTGGTCTTGCTCAGTTCCGGCACCAGGTGCAGGCCGAACTGGATGACCAGCGAGGGCGTCGTCTGCGCCAGGCGATGGAAAACCTTGTTATGACGCAGGTCGTTGACCCAGTGCAGGGCCGGCTGGCGGCCGAGCAACTTGGCACCGTGCAAAATCAGGTAGCGCGCCACGCGCCCGAGCACCAGGGCAATGACCAGCAGCAACAACAAGGCAAGGCTGGACTGCAGAAGCGGGTGCTGCTCAAGGGCACCCCAGAAGTCTTGAATGTTGACCCAGAGCTGTTTGATGTCCATGGACGAAACGGTTCTTCTATAAAGACGCGACGGTGCGATTAGAGCATTTAAGCCAGGTTAAG
Organism: Pseudomonas halotolerans; assembly: GCF_039581215.1. NCBI lineage: Bacteria > Pseudomonadati > Pseudomonadota > Gammaproteobacteria > Pseudomonadales > Pseudomonadaceae > Pseudomonas > Pseudomonas halotolerans. The sequence continues at coordinate 18,683 of NZ_JBCNTJ010000008.1, read as the reverse complement.
TGACCCTTGATGACGAATCGGCTCACAAAAAAGCCACTGATTAGCGCCGTTCGTATAAAGAAACTCGGCCTTCGCGCTCGAAACCGTTACCCTATGCAGCTGTTTTTTTGCATTTCTTCGAGGTAGCACCCGTGTTTTCCCAATTCGCCCTGCACGAACGCCTGCTCAAAGCCGTGGCCGAGCTTAAATTTGTCGAGCCAACGCCGGTGCAGGCAGCGGCTATTCCGCTCGCGCTCCAGGGGCGTGACCTGCGGGTGACGGCGCAGACCGGCAGCGGCAAGACCGCAGCGTTCGTGCTGCCGATCCTCAACCGTCTGATCGGCCCGGCCAAGGTGCGCGTCAGCATCAAGACCCTGATCCTGCTGCCGACCCGTGAGCTGGCCCAGCAAACCTTGAAGGAAGTGGAGCGCTTCTCGCAGTTCACCTTCATCAAGTCCGGCCTGATCACCGGCGGCGAAGACTTCAAGGTCCAGGCCGCCATGCTGCGCAAAGTGCCGGACATCCTGATCGGCACCCCGGGGCGGATGATCGAGCAACTGAACGCCGGCAACCTTGACCTCAAGGAAGTCGAAGTGCTGGTGCTGGACGAAGCCGACCGCATGCTCGACATGGGCTTTGCCGAAGACGTGCAACGGTTGGTGGACGAATGCGTCAACCGCCAGCAGACCATGCTGTTCTCTGCCACCACCGGCGGGTCGGGCCTGCGGGAAATGATCGCCAAGGTGCTGAACAACCCTGAGCATTTGCAGCTCAACGCGGTCAGCCAACTGAACGCCACGACCCGTCAGCAGATCATCACCGCTGACCACAACCAGCACAAAGAACAGATCGTGAACTGGCTGCTGGCCAACGAAACCTACGAAAAAGCCATCGTATTCACCAACACCCGTGCCATGGCCGACCGCATCTACGGTCGCCTGGTGGCCCAGGATTACAAGGCGTTCGTGCTGCACGGCGAAAAGGACCAGAAAGACCGCAAACTGGCCATCGACCGCCTCAAGCAAGGTGGCGTGAAAATCCTCGTCGCCACCGACGTTGCCGCCCGTGGCCTGGACGTTGACGGCCTGGACATGGTCATCAACTTCGACATGCCCCGCAGCGGTGATGAATACGTGCACCGCATCGGCCGCACCGGCCGTGCCGGCAACGATGGCCTGGCGATCTCGCTGATCTGCCACGGCGACTGGAACCTGATGTCGAGCGTCGAGCGCTACCTCAAGCAGAGCTTCGAGCGCCGCACCATCAAGGAAGTCAAAGGCACCTACGGCGGACCGAAAAAGGTCAAGGCTTCGGGCAAGGCCGTTGGCGTGAAGAAGAAAAAGGTCGACGCCAAGGGCGACAAAAAGAAAACCGGCGCCAAGGCCCCGACCAAGCGCAAGATCGCCAACCGCCCGAAGACCGACGCTTTGTCGCTGGTCAGCAAGGACGGCATGGCCCCGCTCAAGCGCCGCAAGCCAGAGGCGCCGGCGGCTGAGTGATACGGAGGTAGTGCTGCATAAAAAAACCGGACCTTGGGTCCGGTTTTTTTATGGGCGAAACTCAAACTTAAGTTCGATGCAGAACCCTGTGGCGAGGGGATTTATCCCCGCTGGGTTGCGAAGAAGCCCTAAAACCGGACACTCGGTGTATCTGGTTCAACTGAGTTGCTTTGACTGGGGTTGCTTCGCAACCCAGCGGGGATAAATCCCCTCGCCACAGAAGCGGGTTGTGTGCGCTTTGAGCAGTCAACCGGCTTTCTTTTCTGCCTTCTTTAGTTCTTCCAGACGCTCATCAATCAACTGGCACTTATCCGGCACATCCTTGCTGGCGGTCTCCAGGTCCATGGCTTGCAATTCGTCATTGATTTCCTTGGCCTTGGCCGGGTTCTGTTCGGTGAGCTTGGTCACCTCCTGGGCCAGCTGTTCCCGCTTGGCGGTGGCTTCCTCGGGGGTGCAGGTGGCCCAGGCGGGGAGGGCGCAGGCGAGGGAGGCGGCTAGGGTCAGTTTCAAGAAAGCTTTCATGGCAGGGCCTCGTATTCCTTGTTGGGCTGATAAGGGGTTGAGGCCACACGAGGGGGGAAAGTTCATTGGCTGAGTGTCGTGAGGTGCGACCGGCACCGTGTCTGTCCGTTTCGCAGGACGTTTCCGGCTCCTCATCGGACCTTTCGTACTCTTATACGAGAAGCACCTGATTTCAGATGAATGGTTTCGATTCTAGCCTCACAGATTAAACAATTCATTGACGTCAAATTGATGGCTAACTAGTATCGCGCCACTATTTTGATATCGTTTCTGTAGAGGGATCTAACATGTCCTCCCCCATGATTTGGGCGAGGTTGTGCGTAGCTTTGCTGTGCCTTTCTCCCCTGACACTTGCTCACGCCGCCCCCACCCCCGGCGAAACCGACCTGATCCGCGAACGTCAGAATCGTTTGCTCGAAGAACAGCGTCGACGCCTGGAGGAGCTCAAGGAGTTACCCGGCAAAGAGACCAAGCCTACCCAGCCGACGGCGCCGGCCGATACCCGCTGCTTCCCCATCAAGACGATCGAAGTCAAGGGCGCCGACAGTCTTTCCGCCAGTGAACGCAAACGACTGCTCAATCCCTACATCGGTCAATGCCTGGGCGTGGCGCAGCTCAACGAGCTGCTCAAAGTCATCACCGATCACTACATCGAAAAAGGCCTGGTCACCAGCCGCGCCTATCTGCCGCAACAGGATCTGTCCGGTGGTCACCTGCAAGTGCTGGTTGTCGAGGGCCGACTGGAAGGTCTGAAAGGCGCCGAGAACAGCAAGTTATCAGACCGTGAATTGGCCATGGCTTTTCCCGGCAAGGCCGGTGACCTGGTCAACCTGCGGGAGATCGAGCAGATGGTGGATCAGCTTAATCGCCTGCCCTCGAATCAGGCGAAGATGGAGCTGACCCCCGGCCAGAACGTCGGTGGCAGCGAAGTACGCGTGACCAACGAAGCACAAAAGCCCTGGCGCGCCGGATTGTCGCGCAGCAACGACGGCCAGCGCAGCACGGGCGAGCAGCAGTGGGGCAGCAGTTTCGAGTGGGACAGCCCGCTGGGGCTGGCGGATCAACTGATGCTGCGCGGCGGTCACGATGCGATGACCGACCACCAACACACCTCCAACAACGCCATGCTCTATTACAACCTGCCGTGGGGCTGGTGGAATATCAGTTACACCTACAGCCAGAGCGAGTACCGCTCGCAAATCCCGCTCAACGGTTTCAACTTCAGGCAGACCGGCGACAGCCAGAAACGTCCACGCTTTTAAGCAAGGCATTGGGGCAAGGGGGCAGCGTGAGCGATGCATTGAAAGGTGCGTTGTTCAATACGTTGGCGGCAGCCAGCTTCAATGCGATTGGGGATTACACCAAAGGAGTACTGGCTGACGGTTCTTTGCCGAAGATCGCCGTTCACGCGATGGTTGGAGGTTTGCTGGCAGAAGCGACTGGTGGTGACTTCAGAACCGGTGCCCTAGCAGCAGGGGCGAACGAGGCGCTCGTTACGCATCTGAACACGCTAGTTAAAGGTAATGAAGATCTGTTGAGCATGAGCTCACAAATTGTTGGTGTCTTGGCAGCAGCGGCGCAGGAGGATACCGATGCTAGCAAAATGGAAACGGGTAGCTGGATCGCGAGAAATGCTACGCAATATAACTTCATGGGCCATCAGGAGCTTGATGACCTGGAAAAAGCTGCCCGCCTTTGTGAGGCTAAAGGAAACTGTGAGGAGGTTAAGCAGCAGTTTAGGAATCAAAGCGTTGCGGACGATGATGCGCTTGCAGCCTTGTGTGATGGCAATGCGTATTTTTGTGTTCAGTTGTATGGTGATCTAGTGCATGACCGGAATAGCTTGCAGGAGCGTCTTGCGCAAATGGCTTTGGATGACACCCTCCCAGCTATGTTTCGGGAGGACCTGCATCGTTATCAGATGCAAAATACCAGTGCCATCGGTACGTTGACTCAAGCGCTAACGCAGCTATCCCTAGAAAGCAATGGGGCGTCTCCCGAAGCTGCTAGCTGGGGGAGCTATCTGCTCTCTGCCATGGGGGGCTTGTTGTTTGGGAAAACAGGGGCAAAAGTAACCAGCATCGAATTTGTGCCGAAAAAGACTCGAAATAGTGCGGGCCAGATCGAGGTGAATATGACTTCCAGCGATGCTATAAAAATGCTTGAGTCAAGTGGATATAAGAAGAATTTGTATCAAAATGGTACAATTACAGTAATGACAAATGGAGATAAAATATACCGCTTTTATCCAAGGTCGACGTCCACAGGACAACCTACGGCTTCGCTGAACATTGAAGGGATTAAGAATCCGGTAACGAAAATTAGATTTATTGGAGAGTAAAATTGACAATTCGGAAAGTTGATTTTGTTGAGTTGTCTCGCTTAATTGGTGAGCTGTCAGGAATGGTTGATTTTAAAAAGGATCTGCCTACGAATTTGTTTGTTGGAAATGGCTTTAAGTTTTGGTTTTTTGAGAGGCCATTGCTAGATTTTGTTGACGCGTTTAGTGAGTTGGTTTCAGAAAGTCTCTCAAGTTTTGGGGGGGATGTATTTATAAAATTTTCAGGAGAGGAGTTTTTGGTCGATAGCTGTTTTGCTATCAATGGAGATACTGTTGATGCGGACGCCTCTTGGGTTAGCGATAATTTTGAGGATTTTTTTGGTGGTAGGGTTGGTTATCCAGTGGTTTTGTTTAATGGGGCATTTGACTGGGTCGCTTTTGAAAGTTTGCGTGAAGAGTTTGGCGTGATTGCTGTTAAGGTGTCGAGTTTTCAGAATGGCTTTTTCGAATATTTGGAATCAAATTTCATTTCCTGTGATGGACTTTCAAAAATGTCATCCTCTAGCTCTGTAGAGGGTTTGATTGCAAAGGCCTTTGAGTTTTCATATTGCCGAAAAAAATGAGATTGCGGTTCTTCAGGGGCAGACCACAGTTCTGTGTAGGTTTTAGATCTAAGGCTTGGTTTGTACCCAAAAGGAAAATGGGGACAGATTTGAATGGCACTTACTTAACAGCTAACTAGCTGATACGACTGCGAAAAAATGAAAAAAAGCTGGCCTTGGTCTACGGTGATAGTTGCGAACACACACCGATCAAGCAAGGACACAGCCCGAGTGAATCGTAGACGCCAAATCGTCCGACATCAACAGCACCGTATGCGCCAGCACGCCATGAACAGCAATGCTCATGCTTTCTTCAAGCTGCTCTCCGATCCTGAGTTATTGCGGGGTGTCGAGTCGTCGATACCCAAGCATCGCCAGCGGCTATTTCCCCCGACCGAAACGCTGTCCATGTTTTTGTCCCAGGCAATGAGCGCCGATCGGTCCTGCCAGAATGCCGTGAATGATTTATCCATCAAACGCTCCTGCGAGGGTTTGAAACCCAACAGCGTTCATACTGAACTGGCCTAATGATTTTGGACACTTCAATCGGGCGCTATGATGGCGCCCAAATCTGAGGTGTGTGGATATGCGTAAATCTTATTCCAGTGAGTTCAAACTCAAGGCCGCCAGCATGGTGCTGGACGAGGGCCAGTCAGTTCCCGATGTTTGTGCCAGTTTGGATATTGGCCCTACGGCCTTGCGCCGTTGGGTCGACCAGGTTCGCAAGGAGCGCTTGGGTTCGACCCCGGTGGGGGCCAAGGCAATCACCGCCGATCAGCGGGAGATTCAGCAGCTCAAAGCGTTGCTCAGGCAAAAAGACCTAGCGCTACCTCACGGATCTGCGTGAGCTTAAGGATGCATTTGGCGTAAAGGTCTACGCCTATTGCCTGATGACCAATCATGTTCATCTGTTGCTGGCCCCGGGGGAGTCGGTCGCTGGGTTGGGGCAGTTGATGAAGGCTCTGGCGGCGCGTGCGACGCGCTACCGCAATCGGTTGGAGGGGCGTTCAGGCACTTTATGGGAAGGCCGTTACAAATCCAGCGTGGTGCAGTCGGATTCTTACTTGCTTGCCTGTTGCCGGTACATCGAATTGAATCCTGTGCGAGCTCGAATGGTGGCTGATGCTACGGATTACCCATGGTCGAGCTATCGAACCCGGGTAGGTGATGTGCCAGACAGCCATTGGCTGGATGCTGATCCATGCTTTGTTGCTCTGGGTAATACAGCTGCGGAGCGTTGTCGTCGGTATGAGGCTTTCGTACGCCAAGCCGTTCCAGCGGATGAGGTCAGATTGATTCGCGATGCTTTGCAGCGAGGTCAGTTGACGGGGACGAGCCGTTTCGTGGACGAGGTAGAGCGGATTGTTGGTGTACGCATAGAGCAGCGAGGGCAGGGTAGGCCAAGGGTTGATTCGGAAAAATAAATCTGTCCCCTTTTGCTGCTGCTTGGCAGGCGTTCCGTCGCTGCGCGAGCCCAGACACGGATTGAAGTCTTTTTCAGGGATTTCCCTAGCCGATATGAAACCGTCGTCTACCATGGAGAAAGTGACTGGCAGCCCTATGCCTGTAACGCTGGGTCGCTCCTTCACACAGGACGTGAGTGCTTCATTAGCTAGGAGGCTAACAATATGTCTGACGCAATGCAGTCGATGACTTCTAGATCACCCGGTGCCGTTCGCACTTGAGCAATGGAACAACTACGCCTGTCAGGACGTCTCCACGGCCTGCGATAGCTATTAATTCAAGGAATGAAATCTATGAGCCTTAGAGCGATACTCAGTCGGCTGATGTTGTGCCTGTGTGGTTTGTTCGCGGCGTCATCGGCTTATGCGGAAAGTGTGATCATCGCCACGTCGCGACCTGATGAGGGGATCGTAGTTGATGTGTTTGACAGCCCTGATGCCGTAAACGGCATACCTTCTTCGTCGGGCATGGTGCCATTTCCCTCGATAGGATTGGCTACACCCGCAGTGCAGTCGTTCAAGGGCAAGGTTTATATGTTTTGGGCCAACGATAGTGATTCCGCTATCTATTTTTCCACTTCGGCGCAGGGCAGTAATTGGTCCACCCCACAGCCCATTCCGGTATCTGACATCGTGGGTAATGTCTCGGTGACCGTGTTTCAGCAAAAGCTGGTACTGACCTTTACCGACGAGAATCATATAAATAGCATCAGCTCCGAGGACGGCATAGCCTGGTCCAATGTTAACCCTATCGCGGTCTCCAGCGACGCCGCTACTAACAGTCCTGTGGTGTACAACGGAAAATTATTTGTCCTGTACAGCGAGGAGGACGATCACACGATTAACTATGTGACCTCGGACGATGGCGTGCTGTGGAGTAAGGAGAATCCTGGATTCAGTGCAAATGCTCTCAGAGTGCTGAGTCTGGTGCCCGTGGTCTACAACGGTGAGCTGTTGGTCTATTACTCTTATGATCTTAGTAATTTTGCCGTGCGCAGTTACGACCGGGGCGGTCACTGGGGAGATGAACAAAGACTGTCGGGCATAGCAAAAAGTGAGCTTTTCCTGAACCGTGCAACCATCACCGGTAACCGCATTTTTATCAGCAGCGGCCCTACCACTTTTGGTTCAAACGATGGGGTCAACTGGAGTCCCTATTATTCCAGGCTTTTCTCTGACAGTTTGACCGGCCCATCGGGATTGGGCGTTTCCTATGTCATTACCACAAACGATTTAACGGCGGACAACCCGCAGTTGCCAGCCGATCTAGCGACGGGCCTCAGTCATACTGACTATGCTACCTTCGCCTGGCGTAGCTTTTTTGCACTGAACAATACGGCCAAGGCGCCATTGCCCGCTAACCGCGGCGTCGGCAATCCCGACAGCAGCTTTGCCGATTCGGGCAAGGTCCCAAAATCTTCCAGCCCGTTGTTGTGGCAAACCTTCGCCCACCGCAGCGAGTTGTTTCCGGCGGCAGGGTTCAATAAAGTTGGCGGTCCTACGCGTTCGTTTGGTTCTGATCCGCTATACACCTATACCCAGTTCCTCAATAACAAGATACGGATGGCGCCAGGCACTGACTTCACCCTTTATAACAATCTGGATGAGGCGACCCAAATAGGGCAAAACGCTATTTTCTTCCCGGTTAAGCCTCCCAATGTGGCGAAGACAGCAGATGCACGGGGAGACTACGCTCCTTCAAGCGACAGCCAGATCCTGTTCGAGGCCAAGGCCAACCCCGTCGTTTACAAGTATGCGCAAGGCCTGACCAGTTATCCGGATCATATTGTGCTGCCCGACGGTGCGGTGGAGGTCAAGGCTGCATGGCGCAAGCTGGCCGACATCCCGGTACCGGATCGTGCGCGCTACCATTCGGCGACGGTGGTGACCTATACGGGCACCGACACTGACCCGGAGGCGCAGAACGAAGACTACGCACTGGTCGCCTTGCATATCATCCATAAGACGCCCAACTACCCGACCTTCATTTTCGCCACGTTCGAGCACGAAGATGCCCTGACGTTGCCCGACGGTAAGTCGCCGACCGGACTCTACTACATCGCCAACTACAACAAGATCGATTACCCCGGCCTCGATACGCCGCCGAGCGCCACCTTCTCTGACGGCAACAAGACCTATACGGTTTCCCTGCCGCCGGAGGGCAAAGTCGTAAGCTCTAACCCCAACTTACCCGTCTACTCAGGCAGTAATGGGATCCCCGAAGGACAGGCTGGGCCGATCTCGGTCGTGCAACCCTTAACCATTCATTCCGAAGTCGCAGCGGTGAACAATCAGGTCAAGCAACTCATGGATGGCAGCAGTGAGTTCGATAATTCGGTCTGGAAGCATTATCGGCTCAAAGGCGTGCAAGCCATCCCGTCGAGCACTCAAACCGATCCGGATTACTACCTGGCCAATATCATGGTCGAAAGCAGCCAGCCGGGGATCCAACTGTTTCGTGGGAGCAACGTATTCCCGATCCCGAATAACAACACCCTGACCAATGCGCGCAATCAGCCGAACATCAATGTGCCGGATTATGCTCACAGCACTCAAAGCCTGACCATGGGCGGCTGCATGGGGTGTCACGGCATCGCCCAGAGCTCGCTGAAACAAGGTTTCAGCTTCCTGTTCGATGCGATCAATCCCACGTTCAGCAAAGGTGTCACCGGCTTTGCGGGCCCAGAGACCGTAGGCTTACCTGATCCGCGGACCTCGAAGGCACGGGCCCTGAAATACTCTTTCGGTCCTCAGAATGCGGCAGCCGTTGAGGCGGCGGGCAAGTAGCCGCCAAACATAGGCGAAGCGAGATAGCCCTGCTTTCTGAGGTTGGCGCGATAGCCCTTTCCGACAAAGAACCGGACCTTGAATCCGGTTCTTATTGAAATCCAAACCTGATCGGCTCTGCCTTTGTGGCGAGGGAGTGGCCGCCGCGTCTTCGACGCTGCGCTGTCGCGCAGTGAACCACGCCCTGTGGCGAGGGGATTTATCCCCGCTGGGCTGCGCAGCGGCCCTAAAGCAGTTAACTCAATCTTTCTGGCACACCGAGTTGCCTGGCGTGGGGGCTGCTGCGCAGCCCAGCGGGGATAAATCCCCTCGCCACAAAGGGAGGCGCACTCGCCTAACTGAAATCACATTGCCGAATTGTGTTTGGCAGAAAATTTTATTTTTAAAAATCAGCAGGTTGTAGTTTATTCCATGAGAGCTTGCTCCCGCTGGACTCTGTAGGAGCTGGCGAAGCCTGCGATCTTTTGATCTTTCGCTTGGGACTCAAGCGTCTGGGAAGAGATCGTTGCACTCGACAGCTCCTACGCAACTGCTTCGCACCCCAGCGCGAGCAAGCTCCCTCGCCGCGGGGATCTCGCTCGACTTGTGCGGGTTGGCGCATCAGCCGTGGCAGCAGCTGTGTGGCTTGGCCTCGTCGTATTTATCATGATGCCGCACCCAGTCCATGATTTCGTCTTCATTGCGGCCTTTGGGCGTGAGGTCGAGGTAGTTGTAGGTGCCGACCAGGATGTCCAGGCCGCGGGCGTAGGTGGAGTAGGTGTGGAAGATGTCGCCGGCCTCGTTGCGATAGAAGACGCTCAGGCCGGGGAGTTCGCCTTCGGTGGTGTCGGTTTTTTCGTAGTTGTAGGAGGCTTTTCCAGCGGCGACGTCTTCGGCTTTGAAGCTGACGCCGAAGTCGTAGTTGAAGTCGCAGCCGTTTGACGAGACCCAGTCGAAGGTCCAACCCATGCGCCGTTTGAACGGCTGGAATTCGGCGAACGGGGCGCGGGAGACGGCGACCACGGCGACGTCGTGGTGGGCCAGGTGTTGGTTGGCGCCGTCGATGTGGTCGGACAGGAACGAGCAGCCATCACAGCCTTCTGTCCAACCGGGGCCGAACATGAAGTGGTAGATGATCAGTTGGCTGCGGCCGCCGAACAGGTCGGCCAGGCTCAGTTCGCCGTGGGGGCCTTGGAAGCGGTAGGGTTTTTCGATTTTTACCCAGGGCAGGGCGCGGCGTTCGGCGCTGAGTTTGTCGCGTTCGCGGGTGAAGGCTTTTTCGTGGATCAGGTGCTGGCGACGGGCGGCGAGCCATTCTTCCCGCGAGACGACGGCATGATTTTCTACGTTCATGGTGAATTCTCCTGCGTGGCAGAGCCGCTGATTCGGCACTTCTGTCAGTGGTCGTTTGGCCCTGGGTGAATTCGACAGGCCGTTGGTCGGCTTGTGAAATAGCCCACCGGTAAGCCCGGCTGAACGGCGGCGCAGCGCCTGGGTCACATCTTAAGTAGGCATCTCACTCTTTGGAGGATGGACCAAGATGACGACTTATAACTGGGACTTGATCGAACTGTTGTTGCACGAAGTGCAGAACGGTGCCGGCCACAGCTTTACCCCTCGGCCTTATGCGGAGCGGTATGCGGCTGAGAAAGCGGCTGCAGGCGAGGAGATCGAGAACCTCGATCATCTGAAAGCGGTCGCCGGGGAGTACGAAAAGTTGCTGCTGGAGCGTGGCTATATCGAGCCTCGGCCGGAGGAAGAGGGCGGTAATGGCGAAAACTTTGTGCTGACGCCTCGTGGCTCGCGGTTGCTGAGCCTGCTCGACAGCAGCATTCCGGGCAATGATCATCCGCGCCAGGTGCTGGATGAGCAGGACGATGCGCTGGATGAGTTTACTTTTGATGAGGTGGCTTCTAAGGCGCAGATTGCCTAGAGCCGCGCGCAGATATTGTGGGAGCGGGCTTGCTCGCGAAAGCGGTGTGTCAGTTAACAGTTATGTCGACTGATACACCGCTTTCGCGAGCAAGCCCGCTCCCACATTTGTTTTTCACTCCACATTGGATTTTTGGTGTTCTTAGGCGCGACTTGCCTTCAGGCACTTCAAATCACTGAAATCCTTTTTCACCCGGTCGATCTTCCTCAGCAAGTGTTCGCGTTGCGTCGCGGTGCTGTCGGCCATTACGTCCACCAGCAGGCTGCGGGCCTGGGCTTCGGTTTTGTCGAAGGCTTCGCGGTAGGCGGGGGTCCATAGGCTTTCGCGGTCGACCAGCAGTTGCTCGATGCGTTTGGGGAAATCGGGGCGGTGGCGCTGGGCCACAGCTTCGCTGAACTGGTTCTGCCAGTGCGCGCGGTTGGCGATCCATTGCTGGTTCTGATCACCCAAGGCGCGAGACCAGGCCTGCACGCGTTGGCGCTGGGTGTCGCTGAGCGGGCCGAGCCAGTCGTTCAGGCGTTTCTCCATGCGTTCGCTGCGCTCCTGAATCTGCTGTTGCAACGTCGGCTTGAGGTATTGCTGCTGGCGTTTGCGCTGATCTTTGACGAACGCGGCGTCCATGTCCGCGACCTGATCGTCGTTCAACCCCTGCAAAAGCTCGATGGCCGATGGCGTGATTTCCCGAGCGGTTTCGGCGATGGCGGCCTTGGCTTCCCGGGCACGCTGCTGCAGGGCCTGGTCGGTCACCTGATTGGTCTGCACCATGTTCTTCAAGCGGTCCAGCCAGTCGAGGTAGCCGGGCAGTTGCGTGGTGCAATGCCAGTTCAAGTGTTCATTGAGACGGTCGTTGAACCAGTCCTTTTGCTCGCCATTGATGTCCAGATAGTCGTTGAGCGTCCAGGGGATGATCAGGTCGAGATTGCGGTAGGCCAGGCCCACGCGGCTGCAGGCGGTGACGGTGAGCAGCAGGGCCATGAACAGGGCGAGACGGGTGAACCAGCGCGACATGAGCGAGTCCTTGCGAAGGCATGGGTTGCAAAGGCGTAACTGTCTTGTTTGAGCATGGCAGGTGCGCGGCAGTTCAGCCGATCGAATAAGTAACGCTTAGTAAAAAGGGTGTGCCATCTTGAGGGTCAGCAGGCCGTCGCATTCGCTGTTGTGGCCGGAGTACGCTGAGCAACGGCTGCCGCTCAGGCTTGAGTCGCTGTAGATCAGGTCCAGGTCAATACCCTTCCAAGGGCGGGAAATTTTCAACGACCAATCGCTGAAACTGCCTACATAACCGTCCTCCACCGACACGGGTGAATTGTACTGGTGGGTGGTGTACTTGGCGCTGACGCCAATGCCAAACGGCACGTTGCCGCCCAGGTCGGCAAACAAGGTGCTGTTCTGTTTGTCCGGGTCGTTACTGAAGGCCGCGCCGAAACGGCTGCCCAGCATGGTCAGGCCGCCGAAGAATTCCTGGCTGTCGAGCGTGTCGAGGGTGGGGTAGCTGTAGTGGATCAGGCCGATTTCGTAACCCAGGGTCTGGTCGAAGGGCTGTTTGAAGCCCATGTAGGAGTCGACCTCAAGTTTGCTCGAAGGGCTCAGGCCAACGCTGGGCGACCATTGGCCCACGTACCAGCCGCTGTCGTGGCTAAGGTCCAGGCCGCCATGAAACGAGCCGGTGCTCGAGGGTGTGACCAGCCCCTCGGCCATACTGCGGCTGGGCGTGGTGCCGAGTTTGAGGTCGAAATCGCCGAGTTCGCGCTGGAACACCTGCCCCTGAGCAAGGGGACATATCAGCAGGCTGATCGCCAGCAGAACACCAGGAATGTGCATGCTTCACTCCATCAATAGCGAGGAGCAGGAACGGTAACTAAGCTGAAACGCTTGAGCTAGAGAGGTGCAAGCATACCGGCGAATGCTCGGCAGCGAGGGCCGTTCGTCGATTTTTGCAGGATGAAGGTAGGCGGGGGAGGTTCCAGTCCAAGCGCTTCGAAGCTCAAAGCGCTTTGGGACCAGGTGACGCGATGATTACTTCTTGCCCAGACTGATCTGCTTGGACGGGCCGAATGTCTGGCCGCTGACCCCTTTGGCAATTTGCTGGATTTCCCCGCCGGACTTAAGGAACGCAGCGATTTGGTCGTTGATCGACTCGCTGGTTTCAACGGCTGGAGCTGGCTTTGATTTGCTGTTGGAGGCTTTTACGCGCATGACGGCCATTAACCTGTAAATAATTAATTGGGCCAGGCATCGTACAGGAAATACTTGACAATTGCTTGGCAAATATCTCCCTCAATTATCACGCGAGGCGTTGGAATAATGCCCGTTTATGCCGTCATTATTGCCCTAAGTCGCTGTTTTAAATAACAACCCTCGGGGATAAGTAACGTCAGGGCGGATGGCCGAAGCGGTCTCGCGGGGCGGCGTCCGCCTGACGAATGGCCGCCTGCGCGACGAAAACCCAGAGAAATCAATGGCTGCGCAAGGCCTTCCCGGCCGCGCGCGGCAGAGGCCACGAAACACACCGCAAAACCGGGTAGAATGCCGCCCACGCAATGAGGGTATTGGAAATGGCTTTAGTCGGGCGCTACAACAGTTTGCAAGTGGTTAAACACACTCACTTCGGTTTATATCTGGACGGCGGGGCGGACGGCGAAATTCTGCTGCCTAACCGTTATATCCCCAAGGATATTCCCAGCGAAGATGAAGACTGGCTCAATGTTTTTATTTATTTGGACAGCGACGACAAACTGATCGCTACCACGGAAAAACCCAAGGTTCAGGTCGGTGAATTTGCCAGCCTGAAAGTGGTTGAAGTCAACAGCATCGGCGTGTTCCTGGACTGGGGCTTACCCAAGGACTTGCTGCTGCCGTATTCCGAAGAAAAGCGTCAGATGACCGCCGGCGAATATTGCGTGGTGCACGTCTACCTCGACAAGCACACCCGCCGCATCACCGCCACGGCGCGCCTGGACCGTTATCTGGACAAGACCCCGGCCAACTACACGCCGGGGCAGGAAGTCGATTTGCTGGTCGCCGAAGCCACCGACATGGGCTTCAAGGCAATCATCAATAACAAGCACTGGGGCCTGATTCACAAAAACGAAATCTTCAAGTTCATGCGCGCCGGCAAGCAGGAAAAAGGCTTCATCAAGGAAATCCGCCCGGACGGCAAGATCAGCCTGAGCTTGCAACCGGTGGGGCAGGAAGCTGCGACGAGCCTGAACGCCAAGATCCTCGCCAAGTTGCGTGAAAATAACGGCACGCTGCCGGTCAGCGACAAGAGCGACCCGGTGCTTATCAGCAGCTTGTTCGGCGTGAGCAAGGGCAACTTCAAGAAAGCCATTGGCGCGCTGTACAAGAATGGGCAGATTGTCATTCATGCTGATCGGATTGAGTTGAGCTGATCTTCAGCAAACAACGGAATCTTTGGCAAAAGGATTTCCTGTGGTGAGGGGATTTATCCCCTCACCACAGGAGCTGTGTCTGCCTTTCGTCTGTATACAAAATTCTGCACCTTTAGCATGCACTGGCGCCCTGTTCGTGGGCGCATACCTGTTCCTGCGCGGCGTTCCTCCCCGCCACACACCGCAGTTTGTCTCACATTTCCAACCTGTGGCACGCATTCTGCGTAGCAACCCGTATACAAACCATGCCGGCTCCCGTGCGCAGTATGGTGAGCAGGGTGATGCGGGGGCACGGCGGTACTCAAAAGGAGCCCCGCAATGTCTGAGCAAGTGCCCAACGGCTACAGCCCTCGTCTCTATAACGAAGACCTGGGCCCGCTGCCGCAGAAATGGAACTGGTACAACATTTTCGCGTTTTGGATGAGTGATGTGCACAGCGTCGGCGGTTATGTGTTCGCGGCTAGCCTGTTCGCGTTGGGGCTGGCGAGTTGGCAGGTGTTGATTGCGTTGCTCTGCGGCATTTGCATCGTGCAGTTGATCGCCAACCTGGTCGCCAAGCCGAGCCAGCAAGCGGCGGTGCCGTATCCGGTGATCTGTCGACTGGCGTTTGGGGTATTCGGTGCGAATATTCCTGCGGTGATCCGCGGCTTGATCGCGGTGGCCTGGTATGGGATTCAGACGTACTTGGCCTCCAGTGCGCTGATTATCGTGGTGTTGCGGTTTTTTCCTTCGATGGAAGCCTACGCCACGCCGCAATTTGCCGGTTTGTCTTACCTGGGTTGGTTCGGTTTCCTCAGCTTGTGGTTCGTTCAGGCGCTGGTGTTCTGGGCTGGCATGGAGTCGATTCGCCGTTTTATCGACTGGGCCGGACCGGTGGTGTACGCCGTGATGTTTCTGTTGGCCGGCTGGATCGTATGGAAAGCCGGCTGGAGCAACATCAATTTCACCTTGGCGGAGAAGTCGTTGTCCGGCTGGCAAGCGTTTGGTCAGGTGATCGTAGCGACCGCGTTGGTGGTGTCGTACTTCTCCGGCCCGACCCTGAATTTTGGCGATTTCAGTCGTTACTGCCGGAGCATGTCTGACGTGCGCCGTGGCAACTTCTGGGGGCTGCCGGTGAATTTCCTGGCGTTCTCCTTGGTGACCGTGGTGATTGTCTCCGGGACCTTGCCAGTGTTCGGTGAAATGCTCCACGACCCGATCGCCACCGTGGCGCGTATTGATAACGACGTGGCGGTGTTGCTGGGGGCTTTTGCCTTTGTGACGGCCACCATTGGCATCAATATTGTCGCCAATTTTGTATCCCCGGCGTTCGACTTCGCCAACGTTGCGCCCAGCAAAATCAGCTGGCGTGCCGGCGGCATGATTGCGGCGCTGGCGTCGATTTTCATCACACCGTGGAATCTGTTCAACAACCCCGAAGTGATCCATTACACCCTGGACGTGCTGGCGGCTTTCATCGGTCCGCTGTTCGGGATTCTGCTGGTGGATTACTACCTGATCAAAAAACAGCAGATCGACGTCGACGCGCTGTTCAATGACGGGCCCAGCGGGCGTTATTACTACAGTGGTGGCATCAACTGGACGGCGGTCAAGGCGCTCGTGCCGGCGACGTTGATGGGCGTGGCGATTACGTTCACGCCGATGCTGCAAGCGATGGCCAATTTTGCCTGGTTCACCGGTTGCTTCCTGGGCGGGGTGTTGTATTTCGCCCTGGCGCGGCGCGAGTTGGCGCCGCAGCCATCGTTGAGCCCGGCCGGTCAGGCCTGATCAACGCAGGGCGGTCCGAGCGCAAGGGCTCGCTGCGTCCCGACCGGCGGGCCGCAGCAAGAGCCCGCCCGCCAGCACGAAACCGCTGCCGGCTACGATCAGCGCCGGATGCAAACCACCGCTGAAATGGCTGCTCAGCGCCGCCAATAACGGCCCGCTGAGCTGACCGACGGCAAAGAATGCGGTCAGCAGCGCCGCGTTGCGTTGAAGGCTGTGGGGTGCCAGTTCGCGGGAGCGCAGCACGGCCAGTTGCATGCAAGCCAGAAATGGCGTGCCACACAGGAGGACCCCCAACGCCAGCCCCGGCCCGCTGCCCAGCAGGCAGGCAAACACACCAGCGGCTTGCAGCCATAACGTACCGATCAGCCAGCGGCCAGTGGTGGCCGGGTTGGGCCGACGCAAGCTCACCAGCACCCCGCCGAGGGCGGCAGCCAGGCCGAAGCAGGGCCAGAACAGATCGGCCTGCCATTGCCCATGGAACTGCGCCGAAGCCATCTGCGACAGGAAGGTGGCGGGAATGATGTAACCCAAGCCGTACAGGGCGTACACCACACCGAGTCGGACGATGCTGCGGTTGGGCGACAGCGTGACCGCAGTAGCCACGGTCGCGGCGGCGGTGGGTTTTGGCAAGATCGGCAGGATGACCAGCAACATCGCCAATGCCACGCCGGCATACACCAGCCACAGAATGGCGGACGTCTGGCCCAACAGGTTCGAGCCCAGGGCGAGCAAACCTGTGAGGAAAATCCCCAACCCCGGCCCGGCAAACACCAGGGCGCCGAGGCGTGGCCGTCCCGCCGCTGCGGCCAGCGGTTGGCTCAGGGCGGTGATCATCACCATGACCCAGGCACTGGCCACACCGGTGCCGAAGCGCAGCGCCAAGTGAGGCCAGAAGCCCCAGGCCCAGAACGAGGCCAGAGTCAGCAACACGCACAACCACAGGCCCCCGATCAAACGCCGCCGCACCTGTTCCGGGCGGTGGGCGAACATGGCGTCCAGCGCGCCGAGGAAATACCCCAGGTAGTTGGCGGCGGCAATCAGACCGGCGGCGGTCAAGTCGATCTGACCTTCGCCGATTAAATGAGGTAACTGCGGCGTTAGGGCGAAGCGGCCAATGCCCATGGCCATCATCAGGGCGATAAAGCTGCCGAGCAGGCGAATCAGAGGTGACATGTCGGGTCTCCGGCGTTGAGGCGAATGACCGTCAGGCTAGGACTGATTGACTTTCATTAAAAATGAATAATAGTGAGTAACTTGTTCATTTTTGGAGAGTGTCGTGGAGTTCAGCCAATTGCGGATTTTCCAGGCCGTGGCCGAGGAAGGCTCCATTACCCGCGCTGCCGAGCGGCTGCACCGGGTGCCGTCGAACCTCTCGACGCGGCTCAAGCAGCTTGAGGAGCAACTGGGCGTGGATCTTTTCCTGCGCGAGCGTCAGCGTTTGCAGCTATCGCCAGCGGGAAAAGTCCTGCTGGACTATGCGATCAAGCTTTTTGCCCTGCACGACGAAGCCCATGCTGCCGTGCAGGGCGGGCAACCGGCCGGGGATTTTGTGTTGGGTACGATGTACAGCACGGCGGCGATTCATTTACCGGACCTGCTGGCCGGTTATCACCGCACGTACCCGGCGGTGAACTTGCAGGTGCAGTCGGCGCCCAGCGGTGAACTGCTCGAAGGCTTGCTCACCGGGCGTCTTGACGCGGCACTGGTGGACGGCCCATTGGAGCTGGCGGGGTTGGATGGCGTGCCGTTGTGCGACGAGCGGCTGGTGCTGATCACCGAGGCCGATCACCCGCCAGTGCGCAGTGCGTTGGATGTCCAGGGCCGCTCGGTATTCACCTTTCGCCAGGGCTGTTCCTACCGCATGCGGCTGGAAGCCTGGTTTGCCCATGACCATGCGGCCATGGGCCGGGCGATGGAAATTGAGTCTTATCAAGGGATGCTGGCGTGTGTGATCGCCGGTTCCGGGGTGGCGCTGATGTCCGAGTCGATGCTCGCCAGCCTGCCGGGCCGCGAGCGTGTGAGGATGCATCCGCTGGCCGAGCCGTTTGCCAGTGCCACGACCTGGCTGATGTGGCGCAAAGGCATGGTGGGGGCCAATCTCACCGCCTGGGTTGAACTGCAACAACAAGCGTGGCCTCGGGCGCCCCTGCTGGCGGAACAATCAGCTTGAGCGCCCGGTGTCGGACTTTGATGGATTCAGTAACAGATCATTGCAATGTGTAACGAGCATTGCGTAGGACTTCGGACTATTATCAGTGCGAAGGGGCCACAGAATTTTGCCGCTCGTACCACCCTGAAGGGGGCACCACGATGAAAGAGAAAATCCAGAACTGGCTTCACGACTTGGGTGTCGCGCTCGGCCTGATCGAGCCGCCCATGCAACCGATCCCTATCCGCACCGATGACGAGCAGCGCCGCCCGCCGCGCCGTCGGTAAAGACATCGCAGAATATCGGAGAGATCACAGTCTCGGGCTGTTT